>CAZNHG010000048.1:0-15258 GCA_964572555.1 uncultured Devosiaceae bacterium
GACGAAGACCCAAAGCTATCCTGGCGCCTTAAGGATATGCAGACTGGGGCGCTCCTCTGGGCAGAGCGCCTGCCCGTTCCCTCCGGCGAGAAAGCAGATCTGGACGCGTTCATCGGCAATCTCGTTTTTGGCATACTCGGGGAGAGCGGCGCTCTCTCGCGCGCGCTGCCAAAGGTAAAGGGCGCCCGGCTGACCGAAACGGGATGTCTGACGCGTGCGCAGGTCATGGAGTTGATCAAGGGCGCTCGCGGCCATCAGTCTGTGCACAAGTGTCTAGAAGCCGCAGCCGCGAAAACCCCACAGAACCCCACAGTATGGGCTCTTCTTGGCATCTACTACACGCTTCGCGACGAATGGGTGTCTCTTCGCGGCGATCGGGCCCCCGGTCTCCTCGAGAAGGCCGAGAAGGCCGTCTCCAGAGCGGTGGCACTGGCGCCGGATGCCTATTTCACCGATGCTGCTCTCATGCACCTCACGTTTCGTCGGCACCAGTTCGACGTGTTCGATGACATCAAGGAGCGGCTCCTCAACGAATATCCCGGCGACGCCTACCTCAAGATCCGCATCGCCAACCGCCTGACGCGGCGCGGCGAAGCGCTCCGGGCCAGGGATCTGCTGCGTGACGCCTACACCCAGCTCGACTTGACCTCGGGATATGAGTTCGCCGGCCTCGCGTTTGCCAGCTATCAGCTTGGCGACTACGCGGAAGCGCGACATTGTCTCAGCCGCATCGGGCCGATCGAAACGGTGTTCTCGCAACTCCTCGATGCAGCGCTTCATGGCCGCAGTGGCAATCAGGCGGAAGCCCGGGATGCGTTCGCGGGGCTCCTCAAGGATCGACCCGATTTCAAGGACACCTTCCGTAAGCGCTACCGCGACAGGGGGTGGCCCGCCGAGGTTATCAAGGACGTAGTGGAGGGCCTTCGTCAGGGCGGAATCGACATTTGAGACGGCCCACTCAGACGCCAAGGCACCGGCGGAGCGTGCAAAGCATCCGCCTGTCAACTTGATCCGGCTGTGTCGCTTGCTGGACGTGTCACTAGGTACGCTGCACAGGCAGCCATGACTAAGGCCACACCCGCAGCGACCCAAGGCCCCGGGTGCGCGCCCTGCCAGAACAGAGCGTATCCGACGCCAATCCCCAAGCACGCGCCGAGCTTGGCCCTGCGGGACATCGCGCCGTGCTCGCGCCAATCCCTGAGCGTTTTCCCGAAACGGGGATGGTTGAGCAGCCAGGTCTCCAGGCGCTCCGAGGAGCGGCCGAACGCCCAGACCGCGAGGATAAGGAATATGGTGGTCGGCATGAGCGGCAAGAAGGCTCCGACGAGGCCGAACCCCACCATGAGCAAGCCGAACAACAGAAATCCGATGCGCTTGGGCATTCCGCGCATGCCGCCGCCTCCCGGGCTCGTTCTCTTGGGCGGTTTGTCCATTGCCGTCGCCATGAGCTGCTAGTCGAAAAGGCGATCAGCGAGCCTATGCACACGGGTGAAGGCGTCGGTCGCTCCCTTCACCACGCGCTCATCTTCCTCGGCGCGAAGCACGACATCATCGAGCGCTTGCTTGAAACGACGCCAGTCCAGCCCGCGGCCGTCCGGATGGCCGGCCAGGTGCCGCGCTCCAAACTCCGCGCTCAATCCCAGCCTTTCCACGCGCTTGAGCAGGAACGCGGCGCCGAGGTTCGAGCCCTCGGCGACATAGAGCCAGCCAAGGCCTGTCGCAAGGTCGGCCGTGCTGTCGAAGGCAGGGCGGAGATCCGCCCGCGGCAAATCGATTCCGAGATCCTCAAGGTCCTGCTCGATGAGGCCGAGGCGGCGCCGACCCGCGATGTCGGGGATGGTATGTGTGAGAACGGGATGAGTGTAGAGCGCATCGATATCGCGATGGAACCAGTACTGCATCTCGACGAAGCGGCCATAGTACTCGAGAGCTTCGAAAGCGCGCGAGCTGCTGACGCGCTGGTCGAGCCGTTCGTGAATGTCGTGTGTGCGTTCCTTGAGGTACCGGGAACGCCCCAGCTCCCGAACGTCCTGGCTGTCCTCAGCTCCGGTAGTTGTCATGAATCCTGCCTTTATTAACGGGTTGGATGGATATTTGTGCCGGACAACGGGTCATCTCTCCCTGAATGCCCGGCTGATCTGGTCGCTCAGCGGTTTGACGAGGTAGGACATCACGGAGTGTGCGTCGGTCTGGATGAAGGCTTCCGCCGGCATGCCCGGCACAAGCACCACACCGTTCAATCGCTCAATTTCGGAGCGCGGCAGGATGATCCGCACCGGATAATAGGCCGCCCCCGTCCGCTCGTCCTCGGTCAGGTCCGCCGCGATCCGGCTCACGGTGCCGGTCAATTCCGGGGTCGTGCGCATGTTGAGCGCCGTCAGGCGCAAGGCCACCTTCTGGTCACGCTTGACGGCGTCGATGTCGCGTGGGGAAACACGAGCTTCGACTGACAACCGGTCGCCCACTGGCACGATTTCCATGATCGGGTCCCCCGGCGAGATCACCGCACCGGAGGCATGGACGGCCAGTTGGTGCACCACCCCGGCCTGCGGCGCAACGATGTCGATGCGGCGCAACTCCTCACGGGCCGAAATCCGCCGCTCGACCGCCTCGCCAGTTTGCGCCTGGTTCTCCCGAAGTTCGGTGGTGACCTCCTGCTTGAGGTCCTGCTCGATCTGTAGGATCTGCAGGCGCGTCTCCGCCACTTGGCCCGCTGCCCGGGCGCGGGAAGCGACAACTTCGCCTTTCTGGGCATCGAGCGTGGCCGCCTCGCGTGCGAGCGCATTGATACGCTGGGCGGTGACCAGCTCCTTGTCCTGCAATTCGCGCAACCCGGTCAACTCGTCCTTGATGACTGCGATCGCCCTGTCGAGCGCGGCGGCCTGCTGGTCGAGGCCGGCGATCTCATTGCGATACTGGGCTATACGTTCGGTGAGCTGTTGCCGTTTGCCCGCCCTCAATTCACGACGGGCAGCGAAGACGTCGCGTTCACTCTGCAGCGCCGCCGCGATCTCGGGTTCGTCCCGCCGTGCTAGTAGGTCCCCGGGGAACGCAATCGTCTCCAGGCCGTCGCGCTCGGCCACGAGGCGCGCACGCCGGATCGTAAGCTCGTCCAGACGCTTGTTCACGATGGACAGGTTGGCGCGGGTCTCTGTGGCGTCGAGGTGCATAAGCACCTCGCCTGCCTCAACCCTATCGCCCTCGTCGACGCGGATTTCGCCGACAACACCGCCAGTGGGGTGCTTGATTGTTTTCACGTGGGAATCAACGACAAACTGGCCGCGCGCAAGCACCGCACCGGCGAGATTGGTCGCCATGGCCCAACCGCCAACCCCGCCTACGAGGGTAAGGATCGCCAAGCTGGCAACGAAAAGATGGCGGCGAATGGAACGCGCCACCAGCGTGGCATGGTCAAACGGCATCCGCATTCTCCCGAGGTTCGCCGTTCGAGGGGTTGGCAACGACCTTGAAGGGCGCGGGGCTCTGTGCCGCCGCGGGATTGACCGCATCGCGTTTTTTCAGCACCTTACTCAAAACCTCATCGCGAGGACCGAATGTCCTTGGCCGCCCAGCTTCCATAGCGAGCACCACGTCGACGCCGCTAAGCACAGCGGGGCGATGTGCGACAATGATGGCAATGCCGCTACGGGCTCGCACCGCTGAAATCGCCTCAGCGAGTGCCGCTTCGCCTGCCCCGTCGAGATTGGCGTTGGGCTCGTCCAGTACGACCAGGAAGGGATCACCATAAAGGGCGCGAGCCAGCCCCACCCTCTGGCGCTGTCCGGCCGAGAGAGCGCATCCCCCTTCTCCGATGAGCGTGTCGTAGCCGTCCTCAAGATGCACGATCAACTCGTGCACACCGGCGCTCCGAGCCGCGGCGACAATGGCCTCCGGATCGGGCGCCGTATCGAAACGCGCGATATTGTCGGCAACGGTGCCATCGAACAGTTCGACGCCTTGCGGCAGATAGCCGATATGCGCGCCAAGATCCCGCGGGTTCCACTGATCGAGGCTGGCCCCGTCGAGCCGCACGCTGCCCGGCGCGGCCGCCCAGGCACCGACAAGGGCACGCACCAGACTCGATTTGCCGCTGCCGCTCGGGCCGATGATGCCGAGAGCGCTTCCCGCTGTTACAGACAGGCTGACATCGCGCACATTCGGCATGCGCCCGCCCGGTGGCGTCACCGCAAGGCCTTCAGTGGTGATGGAGGTTGTGGGCGCGGGCAACGCCATACCTTCAGTGTCCCGCGGCAGGCGCGCGAACAGGTCGCCAAGGCGCGCCCAGGCCTGACGGGCGGTAAGGAAGTTTCGCCAGTTGCCGATGGCGAGGTCCACAGGCGCCAGTGCCCGACCCATCATCACCGAACTGGCGATCATCACACCGCCGGTGACCTCCTGTTGCAGCACGAGCCAGGCGCCGACACCCAGGATCGTCGATTGCAGCATGAGCCGCAGCCCACGCGAAATTCCGCCGAGCGTGCCGCCGCGGTCGCCAACGCGACGATTGGCTTCGAGGTAGTCGGCGTTCGTTTCCTGCCAGCGATCGGCGAGCCTGTCACCGAGGCCCATCGCCCGTACTGTTTCGGCATTGCGCCGGCCCGCCTCGATCAGGGCGTTGCGGGTCATGCCATGGGTCACAGCGTCCCGGTTCGGGCCGCGCGTGACGAGATCGGTGAGGACGGTCAGCCCAATCAGAACGATTGCGCCGGTCACCGCCGTCACGCCGATCCAGAAATGAAACAGGAAGCATATGGCGAGATAAACGGGCATCCATGGCAGGTCAAACAGGGCCGTCGGCCCCGAGCCGGCGAGAAACCCGCGCACGCCTTCGAGATCGCGCAACGGCTGCAGCCCATCGCCCTGGATGCGGGTCAGAAGCGGCATGCGGGTGACAGCCGCATGGATCCTTCTCGACAATTGGCGGTCGAAGCGTTCACCCACGCGCAGCAGCACACGCGAACGCATGACATCAAGAAACGCCTGAAACAGGAACAACCCGGCCGCGAGCACGGCCAGCCCGATCAGAGTTGGCACGCTGCGGCTTGCGAGAACGCGGTCATAGACCTGCAGCATGAACAGCGGGCCTGTCAGGGCAAGCAGGTTCACCACGGCGCTGACCGCCGCGACGCTCAAGACCGCCGCTTTCAAGGGCTGAGCCGCCGCCGCGATTGCGGATCGCGACGGCGCCTGTTTGACCGCGCCAAACATCGGCGGGACACAGTCCTTAGGCGAAGACGAAGTCGGAGGCGGACAGGCCGGTCACGCCCTCGACCGTAACAGCGTCCGAGCCGGAAACAACGGTGCTATCGCCGCCCGATTCGACAATTGTCAAATCGCCAAGGTCTCCGGCACCCCAGCCGCTGACGTCCAGCAAGTCCTCGTTCTGAACGAAGTTCTCGACGGTATCGATGCCCGACCCCGTGGCGAACTCAAAAACGTCGTCGCCGCCATAGCCCAACATGGTGTCGTCGCCGGTGCTACTGAGATAGGTCACGCCGTTGTCGAGTTCATTTTCGAGCTCGGTCGTATTGCCCTGCATCAGGTCGTAGACGAAGTCGTGCACTTCGTTTCCCGAACCCGTTCCGCTCAGCCCCAGACCCGAAATCTCGACGTCAGCTGCGCTCGAAAAGGAGTCGCTGCCCGAGTTGTAGGACAGGCCGTCGCCGAAGGTCACGCTATCGACCTGCCCTTCGAGCACATGGGTGTTGATATTGTACTCGAAGGTACCCGAGCCGGCATCGACGATCACGGACTGGTTGCCGCTGCCGATGGGAGTCGACGTGCTCGTGCTTTCGCTGAAAGCATACTCGCTTCCCTTGAACGCCCCCGCGCCCGGGTCATTGAAAAAGCCCCAATACCCTTGGCTGAAGTTCGCAGCATAGTCGTCGAGATAGGAGCTGAAGTCGACATCGGCGCCATCAGCAAGTGCGATCGTAATGGACATAGTCCTCTCCTCTTCTTTGACAAGCCAGAGACATCCAGACTAGGGGCCTGGTCCTCCGGCGGTTGATGTGCCGGGCTTCAACCCATCCCGGCACTGGTGCTGGCAGGTATTTCCTCAGGTCCTTTGCTGCCATGCCCTCATTGCCATCTAGAACCGCGCCTTGAGCGACAGCGTTGCCGTGCGCCCCGGCGCCGGGGACTCCGGCTGGCCGAAGACCGGCACGTAGGCCGCATCCGTGACGTTGTTGATGGCGAAGCTGAGTTCGGTGTCCGGGTTCACGTCGTAGGACCCGTAGATATCGAGCGTCGTATAGCCTTCCGCCTGGGACTGACCGGATGCATTTCCCAGGTATTCGCTCTCGGCGACATGATTGACGCGCCCCCCAAGCATGAGCTTTTCGTCCACGAGCCGCACCCCGGCATCGAGCGAATACTTCACCTTCGGCGGCGCAAAGATAAGCAATTGCTCAGTGTTGTCGGACGCGCCGTCGCGTGTGTAAGTGGTTGCGTAGTCGGTATCGATATAGGTGAAGGATCCGCCGGCATAAGCAAACCCGGCATCGTAGTTGGCCTCGAGTTCGAGACCGCGCATGCGGGTCGTACCATCGAGATTGACGTATCCCTGATAGGTGTTGGGACCTATCGACGTCTGCACATCAACGAAGCCAAGAGCGATATAGTCCGTAACGCGCCGATCGTAGGCAACGCCCTTGAAGCGCAAACGATCGCCATCGAGCAGGACATTGTCGAAGGAGAGATTGGTGCCGACTTCCCAGGTGCGCGAGTGTTCCGGGTTCAGCGAAGGGTTGGGGCCGAATCTCAGTCCAAACCCTCCAATGTGCTCGCCCCCAAGCATCGCCTCCATGACTGTCGGTGGCCGATAGCCTTCGGAGTAATTGGCAAAGAACTCGAAGCCTTCCACAGGTTCGACCGACACGCTTGCTGCTGGCAGAGTGCGGCCACCCGAGGACTGAACGGCAATGTCATCATAGACCTGTGTCCAGCCATCCTGAACCTGACGTGTCACATAGAGGCCACTGGCGGGTCGCCCGGACGGCCAGTCCGGCCAGTTGGCCGGATTGCCGAGCGGAATAGAATCCGGGAGGGGCAGAAAGGCACTCCGCAAATCCTCATATTCATCCTTGGTGCAGGCCGTTATTATGACGCCATATTCCTCGCACTCCCGTACCGACTTGTAGGCAGGCTTTCTGCCGGCATGAACCTGCGAGCTGCCATTGAGTTCATAGTGGTCGTAGCGCAGTCCTGCCTGGAGCGTCAGCCAGTCCCGCTCATAGCTGGCCGTCGAAAAAGCGCTTGCCATGGTGCGGCTACCTTCCGGATTGGGACCTGAAAACCACAGGCTGCCCGGATCGTCGTCTGGATTGGCAGCACGCGCGTCCGTGCTCGCGATGTCCTTGAAGACCTCGAGACCATAGTCGAGCGAAAGGTTTCCCTCTGGAAGATTGAACGTGCTGGTGTTCTCCAGGCTAAGTCCGATGCTTTCGGTTGCGTAGGTCACATCAAAAGCATCGTAGGACGAGCGCGCCTTCCGAAACTGATCCGCCGTCGTATCGTTGAGCCACACGCCGAGCCGTGCATCGACAAGCGGACTTTCGGGATTCCACTTGAAGTGTGAATTAAAGGTATGGTTCGTGACTGTATCCGTGTTGGTGTACTGCTCGGTGCCCGTGCTGAACTCACCCTTGTAGCCGAGCCAGCTCAGATCCATCTTCAGGTCTGGTCCAAGATCGGCCTCCGCTTTGAGAAGGCCCGATCCCGCATCGAGACCTGTGAAGATGGGCGCTCCCATGAGATTTCCCGAGAAGTTCGTGATTTCTCCATTCTGGCCGATCTCGTATTCGCCCAGCGTCTTGAAGCTGATTGCCCCCAGCACAGAAAAGGTATCCTCGATGACCGCGGCAGATGCGGAGCCATCGAAATTGTACTCGTTGGTGCCGGTGGTGAGGTTCAACTCGCCCCCGACGCGCTCGCCGGGCTTGACGACGTCCCGCGCCTCGAGTGTGCGGAAATTGACGGAGCCTCCCAGAGAGCCGGCATCGCCCACACCGGTGCCCGCGCTCTTGTTCACCTCGACCATGCGCAGCATGGAGGGATCAAGATAGGCGTTGGCGGTAGCGGAGTGCCCGTTGCGCTGGAAGTTCTGGCGCGCACCGTCGATCATCATCGTGACGCGGTTTTGGTCCTGAAGGCCGCGAATATTGACGTTGACGCCGGGGTTTTGGGGACTATCAACCGCGTAAGTACCGGACGTGTCGCTGAACAGGTCTGAGGTGTTGCGCGCCGCGCCACCCTGGATGGCCTCGCGGGAGATCGCGCTGGTGCTCGTCGCCTCGGAGTAAACCCAGTCCGGCGTGCCGCGCCAGCCCGAGCCAGTGGCCTCAAGGCCCTGCCCCGCGACGACGAGCTGATCGAGAAGAGTGGACCCGTCCGTTGGTGGGGCCATCTGACCAGTTTCCGATTGTGGATCGACGATGGTCACGGTGTTCGCCGTCGTGAACTGATACACGAGCCCCGTACCGGCCAGCAGCCGGTTGAGCGCCCTGCCCGGCGCCATCGTCCCGGAAACCCCTCGCGTGGTCAGCCCATTTACCCGCTGGGCGGGAAACAGCACCTGCAGGCCCGAGACATTGCCAAATGCGGTGACGGCAGGCCCCAAGGGGCCACGCGGAATTGCATAGCTGATCGCCTCCGTCTCTGCCGTCTCCTGCGCGATTGCCGCTTCGTGCCCCCAGCCCGCGGCACCCAGAGCTGCCGCGGCGGCGAACACCGTGCCGTCTGCGATAGCCTGCGCACCGGAACGACTCACACTACTGCAGCGAAAATCCCCCTTCGCCATGACCCTGTTTCGAACTCCATGTCTTTTGCGCACCCGGGCGTTTTCGTGCCCGTTCGCTGCAGAAGACGGTTCGGGAGGCAGGTCGCCTCATCCCCTATGGCAAAAAATGAAGAAGATTTTCATATTTTCGGACAGACCGCCGGAATGGCGAGCGTCTACGTCGTGCCATGCAGGAGCACAACGTAGCGTGTGAGTGCGGTCGTTCCGAGATCGAGTGTGTTGGTGATCGCCGCGAGCACACCATCGGGGTTGGCGATGTCGAAGACACCGCTTACACGGAGGTCGTTGAGGCTATCATCGACGATATAGATCGTGCCGGCACGATAACGGTTCACGTCCGCCACCACCTGCCACAGGGGCTTGTTGTCGAAGACGAGCCGTCCGGTCCGCCAGGCAGTCGCCTGACCGATATCTCCGGCAATGACCGGCGCCAGTCCGGTTGCACCATATGAGGCGCGCTCTCCAGCTCCGAGCTCGGCTTGCGCCGCATCGGGCGCGGTGATCGCCACGGCGTGCTCGACAACGGACACGTCGACCGCCGCATCCCAGCGCTGAACGATGAACTGCGTGCCGAGTGCCCTCACCTCTCCGCTGGCGGCTCGAACCGAGAATGGTCGGGAGGCATCCGCCGCCACATCGAAAAAGGCACGTCCCTTTTGCAGATGGACCCGGCGTGCGGCCGTACCGAAGTCCAGTTCGATCGCCGTGTCGGCATCGAGGGTAAGCGTGCTTCCGTCGGGGAGCGTCACGTCGCGCAGCTCGCCCGTGCCCGTATAGTAGTCACTGAACATTCCCTGGGGCAGTCCGCTGATGGCGACATAGCCGGCCGCCGACGCAGCGATGACACCGCCAGCGATAAAGGAGCGGCGCGACATCAACGCATGGGAGGGCCCGGCCGCGGTACCGGGCAATGCGTCTCGCGGGTCACCCATAGCATCGAGGTCGCCCCATAGATTTTGAAGCTCTTCGAACTCGCGCCTGTTCGCCTGACACGCATCGAGCCACGCCGCGTGATCGGCATGGTCTTGCGGGGTCGCTTCTCCGGAGTTCAGTTTGACGAACCAGGCCAGGGCCTCGTCGCGGGGCCCTTTGTCCGAGCTTTCGTTGGCTCCCCCCATCAAGGCCACCGACTGATCGACATGTGTTCACAACTCGCTTGTGTGCACGCATCCTCTTCATCTTGAAGACGGACACGCGGCTTTTTCTCCTCACCCCCAGCTGAGAAACTATTTAACGCTCCCGGTCAAGTAGGCCGGCCAGTTCGTCGCGGCAAGTCGCGAGGGCTTTCATTACGAGCTTTTCGACGCCGCTGCGCGAGATGCCCATGCGTGTCGCAACTTCCGCATGGCTCAATCCGTCGAACTTGTGCATCAAGAAGGCCGCGCGCTGTCTTTCGGGAAGACCATCGACGACCTCGCGCAAACGTGCCAGGCGCTGGCGATAATCCGTGACCTCTTCGGGTGACGGCGCCGCGGCGGGGGCATCGCCAAGTTCCTGAGCCGATATATAGCGCTTCTGTGCCGCAGTTCTGCGCATGCGGTCCATTGCGAGATTGTCGGCAACCCTGAACACGTAGGACCGCGGGTTCTCGATGCGGATGTCGGGCGGCAGGTTGCGCAGGCGGAAGAAGGCGTCCTGGACGATGTCGTTGACGTCCGCATGTGCGCCAACGCGTCGCCTCACGTATCTGACGATCTCATCGTGATTGTCGATAAGAATGCCGATCGCCGCGTCCGCTGCCGTCACAACCATGCCCGGCTCCGCGCTGCACGTCGCTCAGCTACCATCGAGATACCCGCGCAGACACTCCCTGCCCCCACACTCGAGGTCGATGGGCTGGCGGCCGCACGCTCAAGCGCGGTTGTTGCCAGGATCGCGAACACCGTGGCGTCTCCGTTGACATCGTGTCGCCTTGAAGAGCCACCGATCGAGAACAGAACACCACCTGTCGTGCAGGGCGGCTTGCCCCACACGCACGACGCTCCGGCCCGTCCTCGTTGAAAAAAGACAGGCAACTTTCTTCGATCAGCGGGATTCAAGGTCCCACCATCAAAGTCATGGATGCGAATTAACGCCAATGCGAAGCGAAAATCAATATATCTTCCAATAAGTTATAACGATTCTAAACTGCAGGCATCGTCAAACTAGTGGTGAAAATCTCACGCTTGGCACCCTGTGGCGGCGCGCGCCGAATGTCGGAAGTGGGGTGGGAAGCTTCCGGTCCGCTTCTTAGCGCTAAAAGATTGAAGCGGACTACCCATCCGACCTAATGGGTACGGTGCTGCGATCGAATAAGGAGTCATGATGACCGATGCAACCACCACCCATACCGGCAGCTGCCGCTGCGGCGCCGTGCGCATTGAAGCACATGCCGAACCATTCTGGCGCTCCTATTGCCATTGCGAGGATTGCCGGCGGCAGAGCGGCGCGCCGGTCCTCGCCTTTGTCGGCTTCCGCGAGCCTCGCGTCATATGGCATGGTGAACCGAGGGAATGGCGCAGCGGCCATGCAGCCCGCAGCTTCTGCGAACGGTGCGGAAGCCAAATCGCCTATCGCGATGACCGCCTGCCCGGCGAAATCTATTTCGTTGTCGGCTTCATGGACGATCCCGAACATTTCCCGCCAACGTTACACGCTTTCTGGGATCGCGGGATGTCGTTCCTGCATCTTGAGGACGACCTTCCACGCCATGCTGGCTTCTCCGTTAAGCGACCCGACTGACCCATGGGAAACGGCTGCTTTCAGGTAAATGCGAAGGCCTCTTAATTGACTGCAGTGGGGTCGATTCCGCCCTATTCTTGGCGGGAGAACCATCCGTATGGTTCCTGCTCCTAGAACATCGGATCGACAGGGCAGCACTGCGAGCCAGCGGTTGGAAGAGACACGTGCGGCTAGCGAAGATGACTGCGTAGATCGACGTCGCGACCGCGCCGTACCAGTACTACCCCTTCACGGCTCCTGCCATCACGGTCCTGCTGATCTGGCGATACATCAAAAGCCCAAGAAGTACGGGTGGCAATGCGCCAACGATCATTACGGCGGACGCGACACCCCACTGGATTCCGCCACCGCCAGCCGAGAAGAAGAATGACGCGCCGACGGTCATGGGAACGGCCTCGCGAGTCGTCAGCATGAGCCCGAAGAGGAATTCGTTCCAGGCCGTGATGAACCCGAAAATGAAGGTCGTGACGATGGCCGGGCGGCAGACCGGCATGAGGATCTGCAGCATGACATGGAGCTTGCCCGCGCCGTCGATATGGGCCGCCTCGTCGAGTTCGTAGGGAACCTCGGTAATGGCGTTGACCAGGATTACCAGCGCGAGGGGCAGGTTGACGATGGTCAGGATGAGCCCCAGGCCGACCTGCGTGTCGAGCAGGCCCAACCACTGAAACATCATATAGATGGGAATCGCGAAGATGATCAGGGGCATAGCACGCAGGTTCACGACGAGCGGCATGAGGGTTCGTCCGCCGAACTCGCCGCGCGCCACGGCATAGGCCGCCGGAAACGCCAGAACGATCGCGAGCGTGGTGCCGATCAGCGCGGCGGCGACGCTATTGAACAGATACGCAAATATATTGAGGCGGTCAGTGACCTGCAGGACTGCGATGTAGTTCTCGAGCGTGGGCGCGTTGATGAAAAAGCCCGGATTGGAGGCGATTTCACGACTGCTCTTGAACGAGGTGATCAGGGTGACGATGACGGGAAAGTTCATCATCAGAGCGGCAATTGTGAAGACGATCCAGCGCAGCGCATTGAGCATCAGCCTTCCCTCCTCCGGCTCGCAAGCGCATTCAGGCCGAACAGCACGGCGAACGAGGCGGCGAACAATACCACCGAGGCCGCAACGGCGTGCCCGATCGATCCTTGCTGGAAGAAGGCCTCGTAGATGTAGATGGACAACGAGGTCGTTGCGCCGCCTGCCCCGCTGCCGGTGAGGACATAGACGTTGTCGAAGACGCGGAACCCGTCGATGAAGCGGATGAACAGTGCCACCGCGACGGTGGGCATGAGCAGCGGCAATTCGATATGGATGAACGCCTGCCAAGGACTGCTGCCGTCGATCTGGGCGGCTTCGCGCACCTCCTCGGGAATGGCCTGATAGGCCATGTAGAACAACAGGAAGGCGAACGGCGTCCACTGCAGGGACTCAACGACAACCAGTGTCCAGAACGCGTTGCCCGGGCCGAGGAAGGCGGGACTGTTTCCGAACCACTGCCAAAGGTAGTGGGGTAGCGGGCCGACGAATTCGTGCAGCACCAGCCGGTACATCAGTCCCACTAGGGCGGGTGCCACCATGAGCGGCAGCATGAGGATCGCCATGAGCCAGGGCCGCTTGTTGAGCAAGGGCGCCAGGAAAATCGCCAGTCCCAGTCCCACGCAGCATTCCGCCAGCGCGGTGACGACGGCGAAGCGCAGTGAAAACCAGCTCGCCTGCCAGAAGTCGGCATCGTTCAGCACGCTGGCATAGTTGCCAAGCCCGGTCAGGCGCGGGGCGCGCAGTGTTTCGAATGACACCTCGGAAAGCGAATAGACAATGTTGACGATGGCGGGAAAGCCCAGGAATGCCAGAAGAAACAAAACCATGGGCGAGGCAAGAACCGACCATTCCATGCGGCGGGGCACGTTCATCTATCGCTTGCTTTCCTGTTTGCTGCGCGTTTGATCCGATGGCCGTCAAAAGACGCGCGGGCGGGATTTCCCCGCCCGCGGCTAATCGTGCAGGGCCGTCTATTCGGCCAGCAAATCTTCCATGCCGGCCTCGACATTGGCCAGGGCTTCATCGAGGGACTGCTGACCGGACCAATATCCGGTGAACTCCTCTGCCTGCAGCTCATAGACGCTGAGTGCATTGGCGCTCGTTGCCCCGGTCATCACGTAGCCGTACTGGCTCGCGAATTGGCCGAGCTGGACGAGATCGGGCCGCTCGTCGGCAACCTGCTCGACCACTTCGGGCGTCAGGGCCGGCGCCCCTTCATTGCGGGCGTAGGCGAGAGCCGCTTCTTCGGTCGAGAGCCACTCGAGGAACTGCCGGGCACCTTCAGCGTTTGCCGCATTCTTGTTGAGCCCGAAGCCAAGTCCATGGATGTGGGTGGTCCGGCCCTCAGTCCCAGCTGGCGGGGCCACGATCTCGACGCTCTCGGCAATTCCCGGTGCATTCTCAGGATTGGTAAGCGTACCGGCGGCCGCATTCCACTGCAGCATGGCGGCAACCTGGCCGGAGGTGAAGGCGGCATTGGCCTCGGGGAACTCGTAGGACATGGAGTCCCGCGGCGTCGCACCGGCGTCATAGAGCATCTTGTAGAGCTCGAGTCCCTTGCGGTAAGCGTCTGAATTAACGGTTACATTACCATCCTCATCCATCCAGTCGCCGCCATGGGAGCGCGCCGTTGATTGCCAGACCATCATGTTGAACAACAGGTTCTGCATCTGCAGAACCGTGCCGTAGCGGGTGGGGCTGTCGGGGTTCACCGACTGGCTGAAATAGAGTGCCGTTGCAGCGTAGTCGTCCCAGGTCCACTCATCGGGCTGTTTGGGTTCCAGGGACTCGCCCAAGTACTCCTCGGCGATTTCAGCGTAGCGGGCCTGGGCGTCTTCGTCCTGCAGGAGCTCTGAGATCAGATCGTCGCGATAGTACATGAAGTGCATGGAAAGGTCGGTCGGCACCCCGTATTGCTCACCATTGAACTGCATGGTCGAGAGCACCGACTGCCCGTAAACGGATTCAGCTTCGTCCGAGAGGTCGATGGGGTCCATGAACGGGGCGTAGCGGCCGATGGAATAGGTGGCCAGAAGGTTGACGTCGAAGGCGTCGGAGCCGGCTGCGAGATCTGCTTGCAGCTTGTCCCAGAAGCCGTCGCGGGAGAAGAACAGGAGTTCGACCTTGTTCTCCTCGCTTACCTCCTCCTTGGCGTTATAGATTTCCGTGACGGCCCTGAGCGCGGTTTCTTCCGGCCCGCCTGGCCAGCCGAGCACGGTGACTTCAGCCTGTGCGGCACCGGCCTGCAGGACAAGGGCGCTGGCGCCGAGCACGAGGGCGCGGCGAAGCATTCTATTGGTTGGCATGATCAAGTTCCCCTTTCTTCGATGTTGTTGCGGTACGCGATGCGAGGTCGGCGATGCCGAGAACACCCGCGTCCCCTCCGAGAACAGCCGGGGCGATCCGGGGGCGGAGCCGTGGCTGCAGTTCTGAAATTTCCCGGCCAATGCGCTCGATGAATCCCGGCGCCAGGCCGATGCCGCCGCCGATAACGATGCGATCCGGATCCAGCGCCAGGTGGATGTTGGCGCATAACGCTGCAATCGCGCGTGCAGATCGTGCGATGATCTCGTCCGCCCAGATTTCCCCGGCCCGCGCAGCGGCAAATACGCCTTTCGCATCGGTATCGTGGCCCGCGGCCCGCGCCTCGGACGCCATCCACCGTCCTGCGGTGTCGGCTTCGAAAAAGGGCGCCTCG
>CAZNHG010000049.1:0-15171 GCA_964572555.1 uncultured Devosiaceae bacterium
ACCACCGCCGCAGAGTAGCGGCTGTTCTTCATCCTGCGCATGGTGATAGGCCAGATCGCCGCGCTCGACGACGGCTCGCTCCACCCTGACAAGATCAAGGAGATCGCCACCACGCTCGACGTGAGCGAGGACGACGTGGTCTCCATGAACTCGCGCCTGTCGGGCGACGCCTCGCTCAACGCGCCGATGCGCGCCGACGAGGGCACCAGCCAGTGGCAGGACTGGCTGATCGACGAGACGCCCGACCAGGAGACGGTCCTCGGCAACACCGAGGAGTACGACGAGCGCATGGAGTACCTGACCGGCGCCATGGACGTGCTGAACGACCGCGAAAAGGCCATCTTCCAGGCCCGCCGTCTCCAGGAAAGCCCCTCGACGCTCGAGGAGCTGGCCCAGGAATACGACGTTTCGCGCGAGCGCATCCGCCAGATCGAGGTCCGCGCTTTCGAAAAGGTTCAGGAAGCGGTCAAGAAGGCCGCGTCCGAACACGAGCACCGCGAGCCCGAGGACGCGTAAGGCACCCCGGGCCGCGCAGGAAAAAGGGCCGGGAGACCGGCCCTTTTGTTATGTCCTCTCGCCTTTGTCGAGCGCGGCGATCTCGCCGTCGATGCGCCGCGCCGCACGGCGGTTGAGCCAGAAGACGAAGATCAGGAACACCGCGGTCAACCCCCCGGCCACACCATGGGCCACGAGGCTCGTGCCCGGCATCGCGATGCCCGCCCCGTAGATCAGCGCGAAGCCGGGTACCATGGGCGCGATGTACCACTGCCATGCGGCAGCCAGCATGTCGCGCTCTCGCACCAGCCGCGCGCGAAGGAAGCTCGCGCTATCCTGCGCGGGGTCTGGCAGGCCCCGCTGCCCGCTGCGCCGATAGAGTTGGCCGATGGCGAACAGGATGCCAGCGGCCAGCAGCATGAAGCCGATGCCCTGCACGACGGCGGCAGCGCCCGCCGCCGAAAACAGCGTCTGGACGCCGAACACGCTCGTGAGAGCAGCGCCGGCGCCGCCCGCGACGTATTCGAGAAAATTGCGCCGCTGCACTTGGACGTCGAGCCGGCCGGCCCGCGCCATGATGTCGTCGTGATCGAGTGTCCGTACCGTCATGGGTTGCTCCTTCCACACTGACTTGGGGGAGTTCATGCGCTCGTCGTCAGAGGTCATGTCCGCGCTCCCTTCGTAAGATCGTCGGCGAGCAAGGTCTTGATGCGGTGGATACGCGTTGCCACGGCGCCCGCGGTCAGGCCCGTCACTTCGGCGATGGTCGCCGCCGTCTCGTCCTCGAGATAGAGAAGCATCACCTGCCGGTCGAGCGGCTTGAGCCGGCGCACCAGCGCCAGCAGGGCCTCCAGCGTCAGCCGCTCGGCGGCTTCCGCCTCGGGGTTGCCCCCGGCGCCCGGCACGGCCGCTTCGTCGAGGCCGTCGAGGTCCGCCATGCCGCGCCAGCGCTTTTCCTTCGCCACGTGATCGGCAGCGACGTTGTGCGCGACACGGTACACCCAACTGCGCAGCGAGCAGCGCCCGTCATAAAGCTTGAGGCTCCGCCAAAGCCGCACGTGAATATCCTGCACCAGATCCTCGCGGGCCGCCGGATTGGCCTCGTAGCCCACCGCCAGCCTGGATATCGCCGGCCCGAACTCTGCCGCCGCCCGACGATAGCGATCGTCGGGCGAAAGCTCGGTGATGTCGCTGTGCGGCGATACGTGTTCCACACCGGTTCCTTGCTGGCATCTGGTGGGGTAGTCGCACGGCACAGCGATTTCTTACACGGATTTTCGGTGATTTCATCACCCCCGGACCGTGCACGGGGGCACGGCGTCTCAAAACTCCACGCGCCGGTAGTTGCCGAGGTCGGGCGTAACATCCATTTCCGTGATGGCGGTGTTCCTGTCGAAATCGAGCTCGGCATGCCGCCGCGCCACCGCCTCGACGGCGCCCGGCAGATACCGCTCGTCCGTCCACTGCACCACCGTGACGATGTTGTAGACGCCCGGCCCCGTTTCCTTTTCGAGAACGACATCGCGAACGAACCCCTCCTGGTTGCGCAACACCTCGTGGGTCTGCTCCACCATCCCCAGAAAACGCTCCCGGCTCTTGTCGGGCACGATGAATTTGTCGACGCGGAAGATTTCCCGGTCCTCGTTGTGCTCGGTCATGGCTTGTCCTTTCTCGCGCAGCGGTCGGACCACGCATATTATGGGTAATGCAAATATTGGAACTACCAACGTTGGTTATGCCAATGAATAAT
The DNA here is from genome assembly GCA_964572555.1 of uncultured Devosiaceae bacterium. Taxonomy (GTDB): domain Bacteria; phylum Pseudomonadota; class Alphaproteobacteria; order Rhizobiales; family Devosiaceae; genus CAZNHG01. Next base: position 2,246 of record CAZNHG010000049.1, read on the forward strand.
CGGAATTGTTGGGCGTGTCAACGATTTGTGCTAGGTCCCGTGCATGGCAACCGTGAAAGCCAACGATGACAGCCGCCTCGAAGGCATTCCCAGCCGACTCCTCAGCCAGGTGGCAAGCATTGCCGGCCGGATCGTAACCGCGCGCATGGCGGCGCTCGGCGCGCATCGCTATCAGTATTCCGTCCTCGCAGTGCTAGAGGCCCGGGGGCCGTCCAGCCAGGCGCTTCTGTCCCGGCGCACATGGATCGACACAAGCGACATGGTCGCCACGCTCAACGAACTGGCGGCCGAGGGCTATGTTGCACGCACGGTCGATCCCACCGACCGGCGCCGCAACCTCGTCTCCATCACAGATGCCGGCAGGAACCGCCTGGCCGGCCTGACAACGGTGGTCGACGAAGCACAGGAGGAGTTTCTCGCCCCGCTATCCGAAGAGGAGCGGGCGACCCTCGTCGCGACGCTGACACGGCTGCTCGACCATCACGGTCACCCCTGACACTAACCCGCGTCGAGAACCGCGCCCAGAAGGCTCCGATCGAGGATGAGCAGCCACGGATCCTGCTCGTCCGCAACGGAAATGGCGATCTGCTCGGCTGTCGCCGAATTGGACGTCCCGATGGCCGCGCCCTGCTGCATGACGAGACCGTCGAGAGGATAGGACAGCCCCTCCGAGCCGGTGAACTCGGTACGCCCCAGCGGATAGACCGAGACGCGCGCGCCTTTCCCGACGGTCAGGGCGATGGAGCCGGAGACGCCCAGCGCCAGATCGCTTTCGTCCACAAGGATGATGCGGCGGCCGGCGGCATGGCGCGCAACGGCATGCAGGCCCGCAAGTGTGTGATCGAGCCGCTTGCCCGTCATCCCCAGCGCCAGCGTCACCGGCGCCCTGGTGGCATAAAGGCACTTCTCGAAATCCGTCGTCATCTGTTCGGAAAGCGTGAAGACTTGCGATTTGCCGGACCACGCATCGAGGTCCTCGACCGAATCCATGTCCCCGATGATCGCCTCGGGCACGATCCCGGCCCTGGCGCAGTCGTCCGCCCCGCCATCGGCGGCAATGATCGCCGCGCCGCTGGCCTGCATGCGCTTGAGGATGGTCGCATCGAGCGCCCCTCCACCGACAATCACCAGCGGGCGATCGAATTGTAGGGGAAGGCCGGATGGCAGATCGTCGGGCGCTGCTTGCACTTTGCCGCCACTCTTACTAGGTTTCGAACCGTCTCGCTGGGGTGCTCCGGGAAACCGGGGCTGAGAATTACCCATGGAACCTGAACCAGGTCATGCTGGCGGAGGAAGTTCGAGATGGCAAGACTTGGATTTACAATGTCTTACGCCACCTGATCCCCTTCATCGCATGCCCAAGCAAGAAGGATACGACCATGTCGTTACCAATGCGCTGGGCGCTCGCGGCAGCTCTCGGGCTCATCGCCCTGCCTGCCGCCGCACAGGACAAGCCGACCCTCACCATCTACACCTATGACAGCTTCGCCGCCGAATGGGGCCCCGGACCGGGCCTGAAATCAGGCTTCGAGGCGCAGTGCGACTGTACCGTCGACTTCGTGAGCACCGACACCTCCATCGGCGCCCTGCGCCGTGTGCAGCTCGAAGGCGACACGACGGACGCCGACATCGTGCTCGGTCTCGATACCGGCGTGGTCGCCGAAGCCCGCAAGACGGAGCTGTTCGCCGAGCATGGCGTCGACACGAGCCACCTCGACATCCCCACCGGCTGGAGCGCCGATGACTTCGTGCCGTTCGACTACGGCTATTTCGCCTTCGTCTACGACACCCGGTCCATCGACGAGCCCCCGCGTTCGTTCACCGAACTCGCGGCAAGGGACGACGATTTCAAGATCGCCATCCAGGATCCGCGTTCCGCGACCCCGGGCCTGGGGCTGATGCTCTGGGTCAAGCAGGCCTACGGCGACAGGGCCACGGAGGTGTGGGGCGATCTCGCGCCCAATATCCTCACCGTCACCCGCGGCTGGTCGGAAGCCTACAACCTCTTCCTTGAAGGCGAGGCCGACATGGTGCTGAGCTATACCACCTCCCCCGCCTACCACGTCATCGCCGAGAACGAGGACCGCTACGCCGCGGCGAAGTTCGAGGAAGGTCACTACATGCAGATCGAGGTCGCCGGCATGCTCAAATCGAGCGAGCACCCCGAGCTGGCCCGCGACTTCCTCGCCTATCTCGTCTCGCCCGAGGGACAAAAAGGCATCCCCACCACCAACTGGATGTATCCGGCCGCGAACATCGAGCTGCCCGAACCTTTCGGCAATCTCGTCGAGGTCGACAAGCCGCTCCTGATGGACCCGGAGACCGTCGGCGATAACACCGACGCCTGGATCGAGGAAATGCTCGGTGCCATCCAGTAGCACCGCACGCACCGCGCTGCCCTTCGGCTTCCGCCGCAGGGCGGCCGGTCTCGTGACCGCGCTTTTCATCGCCGCGGTCATCGCGGCGATCTTTCTGGGCATCCAGCTCACCGCCGTCTCCGGCAGCCCCGGCGCCCGCATCGACCTGGCCCACCTGATCCGCATGACGTCCATCCAGGCGGGGCTGACCACAGCCCTGTCGATGATCGCGGGGATCGCCCTCGCCTGGGCCCTCAACCGGCTGCGCTTCGTCGGGCGCGATTTCGTCGTCGGGCTGTTCGCGGCGGCCATCGTCACGCCCGGCGTCGTGGTGGCGCTGGGTCTGCTTGCCGTTTGGGGGCGGGCCGGCTGGGCCAATGCCGCGCTGGCCCCGTTCGGGATCGACCTGGGCAGCTCGATCTTCGGCCTGCACGGCATTCTCATCGCCCACGTCATTCTTGACGCCACCTTCGCCGCGCGCATCCTGCTCGCCCGGCTCGACGCCATCCCGCAGACCCGGCTCAAGACCGGCCAGAGCCTGGGGCTGACGCCCTGGCAACGCTTCCGTGTGCTCGACTGGCCGGCCATGGCGGGCGCCATGCCGGGATTGGCGGCGATCATATTCCTGCTCGCCTTCACCAGCTTCCCCATCGTCCTTCTGTTGGGCGGCGGACCCGCCAACCAGACGCTGGAGGTGGCGATCTACTCCTATGTCCGGCTCAATTTCGACCTGCAGGGCGCCGTCCAGCTCGCCCTCGTGCAACTCGCCATCTGCGCCGCGATCATCCTGCCCGCCATCACCTTCACCCCCGCCCTGTCGGCCGCCGGCAGCACGAACGGGCACCGCTGGCACAGCCCGCAGGGCCTGCGCGCTGTCCAGATCGCCATTCTCGCCATCGCCATCACCGGCTTCGCCCTGCCGCTGGTCGCCGTGCTGGCGCGCGGCCTGGGCACCGGCTTCATTGAAGCGGTGAGCCGCCCCGGTTTCAGCTCGGCCGCAATGACCTCGCTGATCATCGGCATCTGCAGCGCCGCACTGACGCTGGTGTTCGCTCTCAGCCTCTCGATGGCCCGCACCGAGGCGCAAACGCGCCTGTGGCGCATCGTGATGAGCCTGCCCGTCTATGCCTATCTCGTCGTCCCCGCCGTTGTGCTGTCGCTGGGCTTTTTCATCACCGTGCGCAATCTCGGCACTGCGCCGGAGCTGGCCGCGCCGTTCGTCCTCATCCTCGCCAATGCGCTTCTCGCCCTGCCCTTCGCCGTCTCGACGCTGGGGCCCGCCATCGAGGCGGTCGACAGGCGCTACGCCAGGCTCGTGCGTTCGCTGAACCTGCGCGGCCTCGCCCGCTGGCGGCTCGTCGAATGGCCGCTGCTGGGCCGCGAGATCGGCATCGTCTTTGCCCTGGGCTTCTGCTTTTCCCTCGGCGATGTCGGCGTGATATCGCTGTTCGGCACCGACGATTTCGCCACCCTGCCCTGGCTCATGGTGCGCGCCATGGGTGCCTATCGCACCAACGACGCCGCCGCCATCGCCGCGGTGCTTCTGGTGGCCAGCCTCGCCGCCTTCTGGATCCTGCCGGCCCTATTCGAAAAGCTCTCTCATGCTCGAACTTGACGCCGTCACCTTCGCCCACCCCGGTCAGGAGACGCCCTACCGGTTCGATCTGACGATCCCGCGCGGCACGATTACTGCCGTCACCGGCGTCAGCGGCTCGGGCAAGTCAACGCTTCTCGATCTCGTCGCCGGTTTCCTCGCGCCCGCCTCGGGCAGGATCCGCTTCGCCGAAACCGACCTCACCCCGCTGCCACCCGAACAGCGCCCGGCTTCGATCCTTTTTCAGTCCGACAATCTGTTCGATCATCTCACGGTAAACGCCAACCTGGAGCTGGGGCTCGACCGCGAAACGCCTGCCGCCACCCGCCGCGACCGCATGGCCGGGGCCCTTGCCGATGTCGGGCTCGAGAACATGGACAAGCGCCGCGTCACCTCCCTCTCGGGCGGGCAGAAACAGCGCGTCGCCCTTGCCCGGACGCTCCTGCGCGACCGGCCCGTTCTGCTCCTGGACGAACCGTTCTCCGGACTCGACGCGGAAACCGCCGGCACGATGCGCGACATGGTGCGCACGATGAGCCGCGCGCACGAATGGTGCACCATTCTCGTCAGCCACGACATGGATGATGTAGGGGCGTTGGCCGATGCCCACTACGAGATCACGGACGGCCGGCTGAGTGCCCGAGAGGTACAATGACAAGCCGCCGCAACCGGCGTGGCTGCTGCGAGAAATCCGAAAAAGCCCTGACTACTCGGAGCCGCTCTCGTCACCCTCGCTGCCCGACGAGGTGTCGGAACTCTGCGCGCCGGCGCTCTCCGACGCCGTCCGCCACGTCGAGATGACGTCGGAGAACATCTGCTCGGCCTCGGCATCCTTCTCGAGCGTGATGATCGCCCGGTTGCCCGTGCCGTAGACGAGAGCCAGGTCCAGCCACTTGCGGGATTCGAGCAGGTTGATATTGGACTGCACGTCCTGCTCGGAGGAACTCAGCGCGAACAGGAACGAGTTGCCCACGACCCGCGCCGACGCGCCGACCAGCGGCGTGCCCTGCACCAGTTCCTCGTTCTTGAGAAGAACGCCCGGCACACTCGCCACGCTTCCGCCGACGAAGCTTTCCGACATCGAGAAGTCTATCTCCATGAGATGGCTTGCCGGCAAGGTGGGATCGGCATTGCGCCGGATCAGCAGATCGACGCTGAGATTGCGCGCCGGGATGTTCGCCTCGGCCTCGATGGTGGGCTGGCCCCGTTCGTCGACGCCACGCGACCAATCGACCGTGCCGGAGAACGGTACTGCCCCTGTCGTACCCTCGGACGAGGATTCGAGCAGAAGCGACTGCGCACCCACGGCCGCCACCGCCTCGCCCGCCGCTTGCTGCTGCTCTTCGCTCGCCAGCGAATCCGCGGCAGCGTCCGCTGTCTCCGTTTCGCCCGCGGCCGCCGGCTCATCGCCGCCGAAGCTCTCTTCGGCCGGCAGCCGATCTTCGATCTTGCTGGCATCGGATTGATCCGACGCCGCGTCGCCGCTGCCGTCGGAGGTGTCCGCACCCGCCGTCTCGCCGCCTGACGGTGCGCTGACACCCGCATCGGTATCATCGACCGGTTCGAGCTCGTTCATCCCGTCCGTCTCGGAGGCCGGCGGTGTGGCCGTGCCTTCGCCCAGATTCTGATCGACCGGTGCGACAGCATCCGGCGTGGCGGTCGTGTTGCCCGGCCCGGAGGTACCCTCGGCATCGCCGCTGCCGGACGATTGTGCCGATGTGTCGGCCACCGCCGCCTCGGGCGGATTGTTCCCGAACATGGTGTCGAGATTGACGTAGCCTTCGCGCCACGCCCAGTAACCGGCGCCAGCAGCACCGATGAGCAGCACCAGGAACACCAGAAGGAAAATCGTCACGGCATTGCCGCCGCCGCGATCGGTCACCGGCTCCTCGATCTCCTCGGCCGCACCGGAAACCACCGAATCGGCGGTCACGGCCGTCTCGCCCCGCGGCGTCTCGGAGACGGGCTCCGTCGTTTCGCCCCGGGCTTCGCGATCCAGCGCCTCGATGGCCCTGTCAATGGCGCCCTGCGGGTCGCCCTCGCCGTCATCCGCCGCCGCTGTCCCGTCGTCCACCGCCGCGGCCCCGGCATCCGCATCGACGTCGACCTCGCGCACACGCGACATCGCCGTCTGGTCCTCGGGACTGGCCTCGGCCTGCGCCTCGGATGCCACATCGGCTTCGGGCTCGGCCGCGCTGTCCATCGCCACGGCGGCGTTGCCCGTAGTGCTGTCGGTCTTCCAGCGCATGGGCGTCGCCGCACGCTCCGCGGCGGCCTGCGCCTGTGCGATCAGATAGTCGATGGAGCCCGGCTTCGGCCCGTGCCGCCGGGGCGGCTCTCCGTCCGCCTCGTCAATGATGGAGCCGATCGGGTCCGGCGACTGCGCACCCGGGCCGGGAAAATCCACCACTGTGTCCGAGCGGGTGGACGCCGTGTCGTCGGCGTGGACGGTGGGGTCCGGCGTCTCGGGAAACGACTCGTCGGCATGAACCGTGGGATCGGAGGTTTCGGGAAATTTCTCGTCGGGCCACTCGATCTCCGCGGCCGCATCGTCCTCGCCGGCTATGGGGCCGGAAGTCTCTTCCTCCTGCCCCTTCAGCGCTTCCTCGAGCGCGACGACCTCGTCGTGCACCGCACTTTCCGCCAGGGCCTGGGTTTCGTCGGCCGGCTCGGGCTCCTCGGGCGCGGCCGGCTGATCCGGCGCAACCGCTTCGGGTTCGAGATCGTCCGCCGTGCCGGGTTCCGGCGCCTCCGGATCCGCGATCAGCGAATCGGTGGGATTCGGTTCGGGGTCGGGTTGCGGCTCCAGCCCATGCTCGGCTTCCGATACGGGCTCGGGCGCAGGAGCCTGATCGCCTTCGTCGGCGCTCTCGCTCGGGCTTGTCTCCACTGGCTCTTCTGCAGGCGTCTCGGGGGCTTCCGGTTCGGCCTGCTCGGCCTCGTCCGGCGTCTCCTCGACCGAAACGGTCTGGTCGAGATCCTTGTAGCCCTTCAACAGGGCGTCCGTCGCCTGCTGCTCGACCTGCCGGATGCAGTCCTCGAGCTGGAGGCGATGCTGAGTGATTTCGCGGGCGGGCAAGGGCGGATCGATGGCGCGCAACTGGGCGACCAACGCCGAACGCGCCTTCTCATAGACCTGCCGGCGCGCTGCGCCGTTATTCTCCGGCAGGGCGTCGACGGCCCTGCGCAGAAGCTCTCTGTAGTCCGCCATACCTACTCGATACTCAGTTATCCTGAGGTTTTGTACCCAAAAAAGCTCAGTCTTGGAACGGGTCAGTCACCAGGATCGTGTCTTCCCGCTCAGGACTTGTGGAAAGCAGCGCCACCGGCGCCCCGATCAACTCCTCGATGTGCCGGACATATTTGACGGCCTGCGCCGGCAATTCCGCCCAGCTGCGAGCGCCCGCCGTCGTCTCGCTCCACCCCTGAAGCGTCTCGTAGACCGGCGTCACGCGCGCCTGCGCCCCCATAGACGCAGGTAAATAGTCAAATTTTTGACCATCCAGCTCATAACCGACACAAATTTTGATTTCTTTAAGCCCGTCGAGCACGTCGAGCTTGGTCAGGGCGATCCCGTCGATCCCCGACGTTCTCACCATCTGGCGCACAATCACCGCATCGAACCAGCCGCACCGGCGCTTGCGCCCCGTGATCACGCCCCATTCGTAGCCGGCCTTGCCCAGATAATCACCGATCTCGTCGTCGAGTTCGGTGGGAAACGGCCCCTCGCCGACGCGCGTGGTATAGGCCTTGGTGATCCCGAGCACGTAGTCGATCGCACCCGGCCCGATGCCCGAGCCCGAGGCGGCCTGCCCCGAAACCGTGTTCGAGGAGGTGACGAACGGATACGTGCCGTGATCATTGTCGAGAAGGGCCCCCTGCGCACCCTCGAACAGGATCCGGGCGCCGCCGCGGCGCTTCTCGTCGAGGATCCGCCAGCACTGATCGATGAACGGCAGTATGCGCTCGGCGACTTCCGTCAGTTCGTCGTGGATGGCCTGCGCATCGATTTCCGCGAGCCCCATGCCGCGCCGGAGCGCATTGTGATGGGTCAGGAGCCGCTCGATCTTGGTCATCAGGGTGTCCGGATCGGCGAGATCGACCACGCGGATCGCCCGGCGCCCCACCTTGTCCTCGTAGGCCGGCCCGATGCCGCGCCGGGTGGTGCCGATCTTCAGGCCTGAATTGGCGCTCTCGCGGATACCGTCCAGCTCGCGGTGCAGGCTCAGGATCAACGGCGCATTCTCCGCGATACGCAGGTTCTCAGGTGTCACCTCAACGCCCTGGCCGCGCAGCTTGTCGACCTCTTCGACGAAATGGTGCGGATCGACGACCACGCCATTGCCGATGACCGACAGCTTGCCCCCGCGCACAAGACCCGAGGGCAGCAGCGCCAGCTTGTAGCTCACCCCGTCGATGACGAGCGTATGGCCGGCATTGTGCCCGCCCTGGTAGCGAACCACGACGTCTGCGCGTTCGCTCAGCCAATCGACGATCTTGCCCTTGCCCTCGTCACCCCACTGCGAGCCGACAACCACCACGTTCGCCATACGAAATTATCCCCGATCACACACACGTTTACGGCCGCGACGCCGATTTCAGGCTGCCGCGGCACCACGACGACTGCATCTACCCGATCCTACGCACCCACAAGTCGATTGCAGGTTTGTGCCCGGGCGAATTGCTGATAAGTCCATGAACCCATACAGCACAAGTATCGCCATGACAAAGTCCCAGAATGCTACAGCCCGGTTGCCGGGTCTTTTTTCTGTCCTCACCGCCCAGCCCTACCTGCTGCTGGTGCTCGCACCGATGTTCTGGGGCGGTAACATCGTCACCGGCAAGCTGGCCGTGGGCGATGTCGGGCCATACCTGCTGCTGGTGGGCCGCTGGGTCGGGGCCACCTTGATCGTTCTGACCATCGGCATCCCCTACGTAAAACGCGACTGGCCGAAAATCCGCCCGCGGCTGGGGCTGTTCGCCTTCTATGGCGCCGTCGGTTTCGCGGCGTTCAACATGCTCATCTACGGCTCGTCCTATTTCACCGCCGCCGTCAACGCGTCCATCGAGCAGGCGGGCATTCCGGTGCTGGTGCTGCTGGGCAATTTCCTCATATTCAAGGTACGCGCCAAACCGCTTCAGGTGGTGGGGCTGGCGCTGACCATCGCCGGTGTCGTCTGGGTGGCGACCCACGGCGATCCGGGCCGCATCCTGTCGCTCGACGTCAATATCGGCGACGGCATGGTGTTGCTGGCCTGCCTGTTCTACGCCGCCTATTCGCTGCTGCTGCGCTACCGCCCCGACATCAACTGGCTCAGCTTCATCCTGGTGTGCGCCGGGTTCGCGCTGATCGCCTCGCTGGCCTTCCAGCTCATCATCGGCGGCGGATTGACCAAGCTGATCACCGACATCCCGCAAACCACCCCCGCCGGCTGGCTGTACATCGTCTACGTCATGGTGTTCCCCTCGATTGTCGCGCAGCTGTGCTACGCGCGCGGGGTCGAACTCGTCGGGCCGAACCGCGCCTCGATCTTCATCAACCTTCTGCCCGTATTCGGCACGATATTCTCGGTCCTGATCGTGGGTGAGGCGTTTAAGGCTTACCACGTCGTCGCCTCGGCGCTTGTCATCGCAGGGATCGCCATCTCCGAATACGCGGTGCGCCGGAGAAGCGTGTGAACACCGGCTTCGACGACTTGCTGGTCTATGCCCTGCTGACCTTTCTCGTCGCGGGCAGCGTGAAAGGCATGGTCGGGATCGGCCTGCCCATGACCGCCATCGGCATCATGTCGCAATTCGCCGACCCGCGCCTGTCGGTGACCCTGGCGATCTTTCCGATCTTCGCGAGCAATATCTACCAGAGCTGGCGCGCCGGCCACGCCTTCGGGGCGCTCAAGCGCTACTGGGCCTTTGCCGCCACGCTGGCGCTCGTCCTGCTCGCCACTACCTACTTCGTGCCCGAACTGCCCACCGGCGTGCTGGTCACCGCTCTCGGCGCCGCCATCGTCCTGTTCGCCGTCGTGAACCTGGCGACCCGGCCGCCCTACCTGCCGGAGAAGTACGACAAGGCCGGCCAGGCCGTCGCCGGGGTGGCGTCCGGCATCTCGGGCGGACTGACGGCGATCTGGGCACCGCCCATGATCATCTATTTCCTGGCCCGGCGCATCGACAAGGACGAGTTCGTGCGCGCCTCGGGCATCCTGTTGCTGTTCGGCAGCGTGCCCCTGCTGATCGGCTACGTCTACAACGGGCTGATCGATGCCCAGATCGCCAAATTCTCCGGCATTCTCATCGTGCCGACCCTTATCGGCTTTGCCGTCGGCGAGGCGGTCCGCCGCCGCCTGGGATCGGACCGCTTCCGCACCGCCGTTCTCGTGGTCTTCCTGATAATGGGACTCAACCTGTTGCGCCGCGGGCTTTTCTGACCCAGATAGAATGCACCCGGTGCCAAACGAGCGAGTGGAGAAACGATCATGAGCGTTGACGCCACACAGAACGAGCGCATCGACAAGCTGGAAGAGCGCGTGGCCTTTCAGGACCAGACGATCGAGGAAATGAACGCCGCCATCACCGATCAGTTCAAGCAGATCGAATCCTTGAAGGCCCGCCTTTCGCAGCTCACCGACCAGATCTCGGAAGTCGAGAACACGGTCGACCAGACCACCCGCCGGGAGCCGCCGCCCCCGCACTACTGACCGGCGAATCCCTACGCGGTCTTGTAGGCAACACCGACCCCGAGGCCGGCCAGTTCGTCGAAGAAGGCCGGGCAGGTCTTCGACACGCACCCCGGCTCACGCAAGCCGATTCCGGCGCCCGCCGCGCCGAGCACCGACAGGGCCATCGCCACGCGATGGTCCTCGTAGGTCTCGGCCATGGTGTACCGCGGTGCGCCGGGGTGAACGGTCAGTCCGTCCGGGGTCTCGTCGACGGCGATGCCCGCCCTGGTCAGCTCGCTGCAAATCGCCGAGATCCGGTCGCTTTCGTGATGCCGGATATGCGCCACGCCCGTCACCGTAATCGGCGCATCGGCGAACGGCGCGATGGCCGCCAGTGTCAGCGTCGCATCCGAGAGCGGCTGCATGTCGACCGCGAACCCGCCGCGCAGCGCCTCTGGCCCCACGATTCGCGTCGAACGCGCATGCCGGGTGACCGTGCAGCCCATGCGCTCGAGGATGTCGAGGAACCCGTAGTCGGGCTGCCGGCTGGCCGACCCGATATTGGTGAGCGTCACATCGCCCCTGCCGACCGCGGCCAGCGCAGCGAAATAGGTGGCCGTCGAGGCATCCGCCTCCACCGCCAGATCGGCCCCACGATAGCCGGAGGGCAAGACGGTGAACCGCGTCAGCGCGTCGTCCGTCTCGACCGCACCACCGAAGTGCGCCATCAGGTCGAGGGTGATGCGCACATAGTCGCGCTGAACGATCCCTCCCGAGACCTCGAGGTTGGCCCCCTCGCGCGCCTGCGCCGACCCCATCAGGATGCCGGATATGAACTGGCTCGACACATTCCCCGACATGCTCAGCGCTCCGCCAGCGAACGTGTCCCCCTTTATCTCGACCGGATAGCAGTCGTCGGCGCCGAGCGTGGCGATGGACGCCCCGCCCGCCCGCATCGCCTCGAACAAGGGCCCGACCGGACGCCGGCTCATCTGCTGGCTGGCGGTCACCCGCCACGTACCGGCCTCCCCGGCGGCGAGGAAGGTGGGCAGGAATCGCGCGATCGTGCCCGCCGATCCCACATGCAACGTGCCCGAGGGGCGCGGCCGGCGCCGCCCGATGCCGGTAACCGTCGCGGCATGTCCATCGACGGCAACCTCGGCGCCGAGCCGCCGCAGCGCGTCTGCACACCACCAGGTGTCATCGCTGCGCAAAAGATCGGTCAGCCGCGACGTTCCCTCGGCCATCGCCGCCAGGATCAGCGCGCGGTTGGAAAAGCTCTTGCTGCCGGGAACGCTGACCTCGGCCACCAGCGGGCCGCCGAGCGGGGCGACATCGAGGGCCAAAACCCCCTTGAGCGCCGTCCAGGGCGTTTCGGCATCGTCAACCGGACCCGCCATGCACCTTGCTCCTCCTCATACCGGGTACTCTACTCAGGTGCCCGCCGGGCGCGAACCCGGCGGGCACCTGCAAACTATGCTCTGCAAAGCCGCAGATAAAGCGGCTATTCAGTGACCTAGAATTTCAGGCTCTTGGCCTGGCGAACGCCTTCCAGCGCAACGATCTTGTCGAGCTGGTTGTTGCTCAGCTCGCCGTCGACCGAGATCAGCGCGATCGCGTCCGACCCCTGCTCGAGCCGCCCCAGGTTGAAGTTCGCGATGTTGACGTCCATCTCGCCCAGCAGCGTGCCGAGACGCCCGATGAAGCCGGGCTTGTCCTCGTTGGTAATGTAGAGCATGTGCGGCGTCAGTTCCGCCTCCATGTCGATATCCTTCACCTGCACCACGCGCGGCTTGGCTCCCGCCACGACCGTACCGGCCACGCCGCGCTCCTGCCGTTCGGTGATCACCGAGAACCGGATGTAGTTCTCGTACGCACCCTGCTGCTCGCGGTTGATCGTCTCGACGTGAATGCCCCGCTCACGGGCGAACACCGGCGCGGAAACCATGTTGACCTCGCCCAGCAGCGGCTTGAGCACACCGTTGAGCGCCGCCGCCGTCATCGGCTTGGTGTTCAATTCGGCCACGTCGCCCTCGTACTCGATGCGAATGCCCTCGATCGCCGTCTCGGTGAGCTGGCCGGCGAACGAGCCCAGCATCTCGGCGAGCCTGACGAACGGGGTAAGGCGCGGCGCTTCTTCTGCCGTGATCGAGGGGAAGTTAAGCGCATTGGCGATCTCGCCCGAATTGAGATAGGCCGAAATCTGCTCGGCGACCTGCAGCGCCACGTTCTCCTGAGCCTCGGTGGTCGAGGCGCCCAGGTGCGGCGTGCAGATGACGTTCTCGAGCTCGAAAAGCGGATTGCCCTTGGCCGGCTCGT
>CAZNHG010000050.1:0-4854 GCA_964572555.1 uncultured Devosiaceae bacterium
CCCGCAGAACCTTGAAATGGCCCGGGCCGTCGAGGCCGTCGTCGCGGAAAACGGCGCGGTGGCGGCGACCGTGGCGCTGATGGACGGGCAGATGATCGCCGGGGTGAGCGGGGACGATCTCGAGCGGCTGGCGCGCGAGGGCCATGCGGCCGCCAAGGCTTCGCGCCGCGATCTCGCCGCCCTTCTCGCCAACAAGGAGATGGCGGGTACGACCGTCGCCACCACGATGATGATCGCGGCCATGGCCGGCATCAGGGTGTTCGCCACCGGCGGCATCGGCGGGGTTCATCGCGGGGCGGAGGAAACCTTCGATATCTCCGCGGACATTCCCGAGCTGGCGCGCACGCCCGTTGCGGTGGTGTGCGCGGGTGCCAAGTCGCTGCTCGACGTCCCGAAAACGCTCGAGCAGCTCGAAACGCACGGCGTGCCGGTCGTCGGCTACAGGACCGACGCCTTCCCCGCCTTTTACCTGCGCGACAGCGGGCATCCGGCCGATCACCGGTTCGACGATCCTGAAACGCTCGCCGCGATGCTGGCGACGCAGTGGCAGCTCGGCATGGGCGGGGTGCTGGTGGGCAATCCCATTCCCGAAGGCGACGAAATGGACGCCGACGAGATCGATGCGCGCATCGCCGAGGCGATCCGGCAGGCGGAGGACGAGGGGATTTCGCGCAAGGACCTCACCCCGTTCCTGCTGCAGCGCATCTTCGAGCTGACCGAAGGCGCGAGCCTTGTCGCCAACATCGCGCTGGTCAAGCACAACGCCGCCGTCGCCGCGCAGATCGCGGCGGCCCTGGCTGCGCGGGGCTGACGGGCGCATGCTGCCGGCGGTCGCGGGGCGCGTTCTGGTCGTCGGCGACGTGATGGAAGACATCATCGTGCGCCCCGACGGCCCCATGGTGCGCGGGTCCGACGTCGCGGCCGCGATCTCGGTCCTGCCCGGCGGGTCGGGGGCCAACCAGGCGGCGTGGCTGGCTGAATACGGGGTGGAGACGGTGTTCTTCGCCCGGGTGGGGGCCGGCGAGGCCGACGCGCAGACCGCGGCCTTTGCGGCCCAGGGGATCACGGCGCGGCTCGTCGCCGATCCCGACAGGCCAACCGGGCGGCTGGTGACGCTGGTCGATACGGATGGCGAGCGCAGCTTTTTCACCGACCGCGGGGCGAATACCGCGCTCGTGCCGGCGGATATTCCGTACGATCTCCTCGACGGCGTGGGGCTCTTGCACGTCTCGGGCTATGCGTTCTTCGCCGCCGGGCCCCGGGATACGGCCCTGGAGCTGATCCGGCGCGCACGCGAGCGCGGGGTTCCCGTCTCGCTCGATCCCGCCTCGACCGGGTTTCTCGCCGAGGTGGGCGCCGGGCGTTTCCTCGAATGGACCGCCGGCATCGATATCTGCTTCGCCAATGCCGAGGAGGCGGCCCTGCTTTCGGGAAGCGGGCTGGCGGACGAGCAGGTGACGCGGCTGGGCTGCACATACGGGCTCGTCGTCGTCAAGCGCGGTGCCGGGGGTGCGCTGGCCGGGACACAACGGGGGATCGACGCCGAGGCGGCGGGCATCGAGGCCGCGGCCGTCGACAGCACCGGGGCGGGCGATGCGTTTCTCGCCGGGTTCGTGGCCGGGCTTGCCGCCGGTGCCGGTCTCGAGGCCTGCCTTGCGCGCGGCAATGCGGCCGGTGCACGCGCCGTGGCGCTTGTGGGCGGGCGGCCGAATTGACGGGGCGGGCCGGTTTTGGTCATCTGCGCCGACTGTTCGCCAAAAGGGACGAGGACGCCATGACACACACCCTCCGCCGCGCGGCAGCGCGCGCCATCGCCTGCCTGCTGTTCGTTGCGGGGACGGGCACCCTGCCGGCTTATGCGGAGGCGGACGGGCCCGATGCGTGGCGGGTGACCGGGGTGGCGCCGAACGACGTTCTCAACATGCGCATGGGTCCCGGGACCGACTACCCCGTGATCGGGGAGCTTGCGCCCGATGCGCGCCATCTCGTTCCCACCACTTGCGTGCCGCTGCACACCATGGGGCAGTTCATGGCTCTCGGTGAAGCCCAGAAGGAAAGCCTGCCCGCGCGCTGGTGCCTCGTCACCGAGCCGGCGAGCCTTCAAAAGGGCTGGGTCGCCCAGCGGTTCCTCGCCGAGGATGTTCTGGCCGGCGATGCGGTGGCGGAAGGCGAGGACGATACACCCTGGGTCGCGGACTGGTCGCAGGACCCCGGCCTGCCCGGTGCGGATGCGCTCGAAGTGGTGCGCGACCTCTACGCCGCCTACGCGGAAACCGGCCCCGATCTGCTGACCTCGGTCCCTGCCGCGCAACAGTATTTCTATACCGGCCTGGCCTCCAAGGTCGCGAACGGCACACTCGGCGCCGATCCACTCTACGGCACGCAGGATAGCGACATCTCCGACGTCGTGATCGAGCTCGATCCGGAAACCCCGGTCCTGCGCGGCATGACCACGGTGTTGGTGAGTTTCACCAATTTCGGCCGGCACCAGCGCAGCGTCGTCAGCCTGCGCGCCGATCCGGACCAGGGCGGCGCCCAGCGCATCTTCCGCATCGAGCATAACGGGTGGACGGTGCAGTAGGCAGCGATTCGGCGGGTGGTGGTGTCGAGGCGCACACCTCGGGCCCGTCCGTCACCCACATGTTCCGGCTCGTTTTCGGTCTGCGCGCCATGAGCGGCATGCTCGTGGCGGCCGCCGTCCCCCATCCCGTCCAGTCAGCGTTCGGCCGGGGTGCAGCCTGTCATAAATTCTTTGTCGAACTGCTCTAGCCTCGCGAGTCATTCGAACGAATTTTGGACAGTCATGACCAAGCTGAAATGGACTTCCGTTCGCGATGCCATCGACGCGGACATCAGATCGGGGCGTCTCGAGCCCGAGCAGCGGCTGCCGGCCGAGCCCGAGTTGTGCGCGCAGTACGGGGCCAGCCGCTATGCGGTGCGGCGCGCCATCTCCGCGCTGGCGATCGAGGGCAAGCTGCGCGTGCAGCAGGGCAGCGGGACCTATGTCGAATCGCCCGAGCTGATCAAGTACACCATCGGCCAGCGTACCCGGTTCCGCCAGAGTTTGCGCGAACAGGGACTGGCGCCCGGCGGCACGATGCTGGGGAGCAGCGAGATACCGGCCGATGAAACCATAGCACGGGCGCTGGGCATCCGGGCGGGCGAGCCGGTCATCGCCAGCGAGCGGCTGACGACCGCCGACTCGGTGCCTATCGGCTATGGCACGATCTTTCATCCGTGCCGGCTTTTCCCCGAGTTCATCGTGCGGCGGGCGCAGTACGAATCGCTCACCGAGACCTACAAGAGCTACGGCATCGCGGACTATGTGCGGGCCGACACCACCGTTCACACCCGGCGGGCCCGGCCGGCGGAAGCCAGGGCGCTGGCGCAGCACCCGGAGGTTCCGGTGATGATCGTGCGGGCCGTGGACGCGCTGCTCGATGGCACGCCCATCAGTTTCTCGCAGGTCGCCTGGGCCGGCGCCCGGGTGCGGTTCTCCCTCGAGAGCCAGCCTCTCGATGTCTCCAGCACAGCCGTTCAGGAGCAGGGCGATGTCCACTCACGCGACTGACCACAGGTTCGTTCTCGATACGCTGGCCGCGTGCGATGCCGATCCGCTCAAGCAGGCCGCCGAGGACCTGCTTGCCGCCGCCGGCGACGTGGAGGTCGTCGAGAACCGCACGGGGCTGGTGATGCTGCCCATGCGCGACGCGGTGAAAGGCACGGCCTTTCATCTCGGTGAGGTCCTGGTCTCGAACGCCCATGTGCGCATGCACGGGCGGGAGGGCTACGGCATGCGCGTGGGGCGCGATCTCGAGGCCGTGATGGCAATGGCCGTTCTCGACGCCGCCTGGCTGGCCGGGGACGAGACCGGCGCCGTCGACCGCTTCGTGACGGAGCAGGCGGACATACTGGCGGGGCGGGACGCGGCGCGGCTGCGCGACGTCGAGGCCACACGCGTGAACATGGAGACGTTCTGATGAGTGCACCGGTACGATCGCCGGACGAGGCGCTGGCCAACGCCGCCTTCGAGGCGCTGCTCAACGGCATGGCCCGGCCCGGCTCGGTTCAGCCCCTGCCCGAACCCGGTTTCTCACCGGTCATCGCGGCACTGATCGATCGCGAATGCGTCGTTCACGCCGCCGATCCGCTGGTGACCGGGCGGCTGATGGAAACCGGCGCGCGGATCGGCGCGCCGGAGGAAGCGGACTATCTGTTCTGCGCGGCGGACGAGGCCGAGGGGCTGCTCGACGTCAGCCGCACGGGCTCGGATCACGACCCCGATGACGGGGCGACGCTGATCGTGAGCACCACCTTCGGGCCGGGCACCGGCCTGCGCCTGACCGGGCCCGGGATCGAGACGCACACGGCCGTGTCCGTAGGCGGTCCGGAGGCCGGCTTCTGGCACAAGCGTACCCGGACGATCCACTATCCCAAGGGGGTCGATCTCGTGCTGATCGAGGGGACCAGCCTTGTCGGCATTCCCCGCTCGAGCGATGTGGAGGTCCTTTGATGGCCTATGTGGCAACCCGCGGTGGCGAGCATGCCATCGAGCAGTCCGAACGGCTCTACAAGGCCGAATTGGGCGCCATTTCTCCGGAACGCGTAGGCGAGATCAAGCGCGCCATGCCGTATCTCGTCGACCGCGTCATGGGGGAAGCATCCCTTTACGACAGGGACCTGGCGGCGCTGGCGCTGGCGCAGGCGGGCGGCGAGTTGCACGAAGCGGTGCTGTTGCTGCGGGCGTGGCGCACGACCCAGCCCCGGCTGGCGGTGGCCGCGCCGGTGGAGCAGGAAAGCCTGTTCGTGCATCGGCGCATTTCGGCGGCGTTCAAGGATATTCCCGGCGGGCAG
>CAZNHG010000050.1:4954-14905 GCA_964572555.1 uncultured Devosiaceae bacterium
CGGGCGCACCGGCTGCAAAGCCTTGCGCGGGCCGACACCGGCGGTGTGCTGGCGCTGGGATATTCCGCCATGCGCGGTTACGGCAACGCCCACCCCACGGTGAGCGAGCTGCGGCTCGCCGATGTCGAAATCGCGGTGACGCATCCCGACGGAACCGTGTTCTCGGCCGGGCGGGTGCGGGTCAGCCAGGCCGAGGTCGTCTCGGAGGCCGAGGGCGATTTCCTCGCGCGCGGTTTCTCGGCGACCTTCGGGTGGAACGAGGTGAAGGTCATTTCGGCGGCGACCCTCGATCTCAACGCCGACAACGCGGCCGAGGGCTCGGCGGTGGAGGAGGAGTTCTTTCTTTATCACACCGAGGGGGTGGAGAGTTCGGGCTTTTGCATCCACTTCAAGCTGCCGCACTACGTCACGTTCCAGTCGGGGCTCGACGCGATGCGCGACGCCAAGGCGAACGCGCAGAACCGGCAAAGGGAGGCGGCCGAATGAAACTCGCGGCACTTGCAAACGACTGGGAGCCGGTGAGTTACGGCTTCCTCGATGCCTCGGCGAAGCGCGAGATGCGGCGCAAGATGCTCAAGGCGGTGGCGGTGCCGGGCTGCCAGATGCCCTATGCCAGCCGCGAGGTGCCGATGGCGCGCGGCTGGGGAACGGGCGGGCTGCAGATCTCGCTCACGCTGATGAACCCCGGCAGCGTGGTCAAGGTGATCGACCAGGGGGCCGACGACAGCGTCAATGCCGCCTCGATCCGCAAATTCCTCACACGTGTCACCGGTGCACACAGCACCTGGGACACGCTGGAGGCGACGCTCATCCAGTCGCGTCACCGCATCCCCGAGGAGACGCTGGGGCCGAGCCAGACGCTCGTGCTGCAGGTTCCCAACCCGGAGCCCCTCAGGCCCGTCCAGCCCAATATGTCGACGGCACGCCAGATGCATGCCGATGCCGATTATGGCCGCATGTGGCTGCAGCTTTACGAGCAGATCGTGCGCGCGGGCCGGGTGATGCAGGGCGCGGCCTATCCGGCCATGGTCAATGGCCGGCACGTGATGACGCCGTCGCCCATTCCGCGCTGGGACGTGCCCAAGCTGAACATGGCGCGGCACCTGACCATCCTGTCGGCCGGACGCGAGAAGCGGGTCTATGCGGTGCCGCCGTATACGCGGGTCGAGCCGCTGGTGTTCTCCGACGTGCCCTACGAGGTCGAGGGTCATGCCGACCTGGTGTGCTACCGCTCGGGCGCGGAGGGTTTCTTCATGAACGAGATTCCGCAGGACGACGGCTCGGCGCGCCACGAGATCTCCGACAGCAATTACGGCATCAAGGTCATCGACGGCAATGATAGCGTTCCGGTGCGCCTGGGCGCCACATGGTACGTGAACGGGGAGTTTCGCAAGTGACCGATCAACTGGCCGCCGGCCGCGCCGCGCCGGTCTTCGTGACCACATCGCCGCTTCTCACCATGAGCGGCATCTCGAAATCCTATGGCGCGGTGACCGCGCTCGCCGGGGTCGATGCCCAGGTCCATCCGGGCGAGGTGCTGGGCATCGTCGGCGAGAGCGGGTCGGGCAAATCGACCCTGTTGCGCATGATGAATCTCGAGGAGCTGCCGGAGACCGGGACCTACACGCTCGATATCGCGGAGGCCGGGGGCAACCTGTTCGACCGAGACCGCTTTGCGCGGCGCCAATTGCGCTCGCAGCACATCGGCATCGTCTATCAGAACCCCCATCAGGGCCTTTTGATGAAGCACTCGAGTTCGGGCAACGTGGCCGAGCGCTTGCTGGTCGCGGGCGAGCGGTGCTTTGCGGTCCTGCGCAGCAAGGCGACGGAGGCGCTCGATGCCAGCGAGTTTCCGCTGAGCCGGCTGGACGCGCCGCCCATGGACCTGTCCGGCGGCATGCAGCAGCGCGTGCAGCTTGCCAAGGCCATCGCCCTCGAGCCGGCCCTGCTGCTTCTCGACGAGCCCACGACCGGGCTCGACGTTTCCGTGCAGGCGCTGGTGCTCGACACCCTCAAGCGCCTGCAGCAGGAGCGCCGCATCACCATGGTGATCGTCAGCCACGACCTCGGCGTCATCAGGACGATGGCGGACCGTGTCATGGTCATGCGCCGCGGGTGCGTGGTCGAGCAGGGGCTGGTGGACCAGGTCTTCCAGGATCCCCAGCACGCCTACACCCAGCAACTCGTGCACGCCAAACTGTGAGCCCGGACATGGATCGCCTCGTACTCGACGTCGACGGACTGGCCAAGACCTTCCGGATGCATCACCTCGAAAGCACGCTGCACGCCTTCGGCGATGTCAGCTTCACGCTCTCGCAAGGCGAGTTCGTACTGCTGCGCGGGCCGAACGGGGTGGGCAAGTCCACCCTTTTGCGCACGATCTACCGCAGCTATGTGCCGGCCGGGGGGCAGGTGCTGTTCCACTCCGCGCGCGGAGTGATCGACCTCGCGACGGCCGCCGATATCGACATCGCGCTGTTGCGCAGCGAGGAGATCGGGTTCGTCACCCAGTTCCTCGTGGCGCGGCCCCGGGTTTCGGCCGAGAACATCGTCGCCGAGCCCCTGCGGCTCGCCGGCACCGATGCGGATGCCGCGCTGGCCGAGGCGCATCACTGGCTGGCCGCGTTCGGGGTCAAGAAGGAGTTGTGGAGCGCCTATCCCACGACCTTCTCGGGCGGCGAGCAGCAGAAGGTCAACCTGGCGCGCGCCCTCATCCTGCCGCGCCGCCTGCTGTTGCTCGACGAGCCCACGGCCTCGCTCGACGCCGATGCGCGGGCCGCGCTGGTGGCGCGGCTGGCGGAACTCAAGGCGGCCGGTGTGGCCATGGCCGGCGTGTTTCACCATCCCGGAGATGTCGAGATGCTGGTGGACAAGACGATCGCGCTCGAACCCGCGCATGCCGCGGAGCAGGTGGACGACGATGTGGCTGTCTGATTTCAGGATCGTCGGGGTCGACCGGGTCATCGAGCGCGGATCGCTGCGTATCGCCGACGGCAGGATAGCCGAAATCCGGTCCGAGCCGGTTGCCGGCGGCATCCCCGGCGACGGGCTGCTCCTGATGCCCGGCTTCATCGACATGCATGGCGACATGATCGAGCGGGAGATCGAGCCGCGCCCGCGCGTGCACATGCCGGTCGAGATCGCCGTGCGCGAGCTGGACCGGCGCCTGGCTGGGGCCGGCGTGGTCACCGCCTTCGCGGCCGTGTCGTTCAACACCGGCGCCGCGAACGGCGAGTTGCGCTCGTTCGAGCACACCAGCGGGCTGATCCGCGATCTCGTTGCGATCCGGCACAAGCTGAACGTCGATCACCGTGTCCATGCGCGTTTCGACATCACGCTGGGAAGCGCCGTCGAGACGCTCGGCCGGCTGATCGCCGAGGGCGCCGTCGATCTCGTTTCGCTCATGGATCACACGCCGGGGCAGGGCCAGTACCGCGATATCGAGCGGCATATCGAGCATCTCGCGCACATGCGCGGCATCTCCCGCGCGGAGGCCGAGAAGCTGGTGCAGCAAAAGATCGCCGATCGTGCCCGGCCCGAACAGGCGATTGCCTCGACATTGCGCGAAATCTGCGACATGTGCGGCGATCATGGTGTGCGGATTGCCAGTCACGACGACGATACGCCCGAAAAGGTCGCGTTCATGAATTCCCTGGGCGTGGCGATCAGCGAGTTCCCCGTCGACATCGCGGCGGCGCGCGGTGCGCATGCGCGCGGGCTGGCGACGGCCATGGGCGCGCCGAATGCACTGCGCGGGCGGTCGTACTCCAACAACCTGTCGGCGCGCGACGCCCACGCCGCCGGGGTGCTCGACATCCTTGCCTCGGACTATCACCCCAGCTCCATCCTGCCCGCCATGCTGATGCTGGCCCAGGTCGACCCCGACGGCCTGCCGGGCGCGGTGCGGCTTGCGACGGCAAACCCGGCACGGGTGCTGGGGCTGACCGACCGCGGCCGTATCGAGACGGGGCTCCTGGCCGACCTGGTGATCGCCGATCCGCAGGCTCCCGGCCACGTGCTGACCAGCATGCGGCGGGGCCGGACGATCTATTCCGACGGATCGCTGACGGACAGCCGCGCGGCTTAGAGCTTCCGTTCTGATTCAATCAGAACCAAAGCTCCAGGTTCTCGAATGGTCGCGCTTTCGAATCGAACAAGTGGTGTCCACTTGTTCTGAAAACGCTCCAGGCGCATCCCGTCGCCGGGGACTGCAACATAAAGTTAATAAAACTGAAGAAACGGCGTCATTCGCAGCCGCTATCCAGACACGAATTCATTCGAACGAATGGGGGGAACCCGTGTCTGGTTTGCAAATTTCGGGCCTGTCGAAGCACTTCGAGGCGGTCAAGGCCGTCGATGACTGCTGTCTTGAGATCGGCCAGGGCCAGTTCGTCGGAATCATCGGCCAGTCCGGTGCCGGCAAGTCGACGCTTCTTCGTCTCGTCAATCGCCTGATCAACCCAACATCCGGTTCGATCTCGTGCGAGGGGTGCGACGTTACCCGGCTCAAGGGCAAGGCGCTGCGCCAGTGGCGGCGCGACTGCGCGATGATCTTCCAGCAGTTCAACCTGGTGGACCGTCTCGACGTCATGACCAACGTGCTCATCGGCCGGCTCGCCGAGCACGACTTCGTCTCCTCGATGATGATGCGCTTTACCGATGCCGAGCGCACGATGGCGATCAAGGCGCTCGACCGGCTCGACATGGCACCGCAGGCGCTGCAGCGCGCCGGCACGCTGTCGGGCGGCCAGCAGCAGCGCGTGGCCATCGCGAAGGCACTGGTGCAGGAGCCGCGCATCATGCTCGCCGACGAGCCGATCGCCTCGCTCGATCCGGGCAATGCGAGCCGGGTGATGTCGGCCCTGCGCCACATCAACCGGGAGGACGGCCTCACCGTCCTGGTCAACCTGCACACACTCGATACCGCCCGGGAGTACTGCGAGCGCGTGATCGCCATGCGCAGCGGGCGGGTGATGTTCGACGGCCCCGCCTCGGAGCTCACGGACGATGTCGTGCGCGACATCTACGGTGCCGAGGGGCTGGAGAGCTTCAACCAGGCCGTCACCTCGACGTCCATCAAGTCCCGGGCCGCCGTCGCGGCCTGAGGCTTCCATCTGCTCCAGCAGCACCACACCGAGGAGAAACCGATGAAACTGCTGACCGCGACCGCCATTGTCGCGCTGACGACCGCTCCGGCATTCGTTGCCGCACCCGCCATGGCCGAGGGCTGGAAGGACGACTACCAGGTCATCCAGTTCGGCGTGCTTTCGGGCGAGAACGAAAAGGACCGCCTGATGCGCACCGAGCCGCTGCGCGCCTATCTCGCCGAGACCTTGGGTGTCGAGGTCGAGATCTTCACCGCCGGCAACTATGACGGCGTCATCCAGGCCATGGCCGCCGATCAGATCGAGGCCGCCAAGTTCGGCTCCTCCTCCTACGCGGCCGCCTACACGGCGACCGATGGCGGCGTCCGGCCCACCCTGACCGGCCTCAAGAAGGACGGCAGCACCGGCTACTACTCGGTCGTGACCACCCGCTGCGACAGCGGGATCGAGTCGCTGGACGACGCAAAAGGCAAGGTCCACGCCTTCGCCGATCCCGATTCCACCTCCGGCTACGCCGTGCCGTATTTCAACTTCGTGGAGAGGGAAGAGATCGATCCCAAGACCTACTTCTCCGCCATTCCGTTCTCCGGCTCGCACGAGGCTGGCGTGCAGGGCGTGGTCAACGGCACCTTCGATACCGCCTCGACCTACCAGAACAACGACGCCGACGGCGTCTATCAGCGCATGGAAGACAAGGGCATGATCGAGGAAGGCGTGGTCTGCAAGATCTGGGAGAGCCCCGAGATCACTTCCGGTCCGTGGACCTTCCGCACCAACCTGCCCGACCAGATGGTCGAGGACATCACCGCCGCGATCGAGTCCTTCCCCGAGGGCGACCCCGAAGGCTATGCGCTCTATTCGTCCTTCGACGAAGCCGATCCGAACCCGTCGGTCGGCTACAAGCGCGTCGATCATGAGCGTTATCAGTGGATCATCGACATGCGCGAGTGGCTCAAGAACCAGCGCCGCTCGGGCTGAGCCGATTTCATCACAAAGGGCGGAGCCATGCTCCGCCCTTCACTGTATCCGGGGGACGCGTCGTGACATCACACGCCGGAACGTTCGACGACCCGCCGCAGGGCGGCACGCCTTCCGCCATCGACAGGTTCGAGCGCGACTATGCCGAGAAGCGCCGCCACGCGCGGCTCACCTGGACCGTGGGGTCGGCTCTGTTTTTCCTCGCCTTCGTGTCGGCCGCCTGGATCGGCGATTTCTTCAAGATGGTCCAGGTCACCGTGGCCGATGGCGGGCGTGAATGGCAGTGGATCATCGCCGCGGGCATTCCCCGCCTCGACGAATACATCACCCAGATGCTTCCGGTGCTGCGCTGGGAAAGCCTGGGGGGCGACATCGCCGAATGGTTCTGGCGCTGGCCGGTCTGGCTGGAGCTGTTGTTCGAGACCATCCTGATCGCCTTCATGTCGACGGCGCTGGGCGTGGCCGGCGGGTTCGTCCTGTCCTTCCCCGCCGCGCGCAATCTCTCGCCGCACCCGGCCGTCCTGTGGGCGTGCCGGCGCTATCTCGAGCTGGCGCGCACGGTGCCCGAGCTCGTGTGGGCGCTGATTTTCGTTTACTGCTTCTCGGTAGGGCCGATGGCCGGCGTGCTGGCCATCGGGCTGCATGCCTGCGGGGCGCTGGGCAAGCTTTATTCCGAGGTCAACGAGAACATCGACATGAAGCCGCTCGAAGGCGTCAGGGCGGCGGGCGGCACGTGGTTCGACCAGATCCGCTACGGCGCGGTGCCGCAGGTGCTGCCCAACATCGTCAGCTACACGCTGCTGCGCTTCGAGATCAACGTGCGCTCGTCCTCGATCATCGGCTATGTGGGCGCGGGCGGGCTCGGCCAGGAGTTCCGCACCGCCATGAGCTTTCAGGAATATACCGACCTGTCGGCGCTGTTCATCATTATCTTCGTCACCGTCGTCGTCATCGACACCGGCTCGGAAAAACTCCGCCACCGCGTCATCGGCATGGGAGAGAGAACATGAGCGTCAACCACGCCGAGATCGCGAAGTACCGGCGCCAGATACCCGGCGCCTACCGGCTGCCGCTCGGTGTCCGCCTGCGCCGCCATGCAATTCAGGCGGCCTTTGCCGGGCTGTTCGTTTACTGCCTGATCGCCTTCAATTTCTCGCCCGGGCGCATCTGGGAGGGCCTGCAGCGCTTCGGGTCGGTCGTCGGCTTCATGTTCCCCCCGCACATCTGGACGAGCTGGGATGCGTTCGCCCCGATCCTGGAAGGGTTGGGCCAGACGCTGTCCATCGCCTTTCTGGGCACGCTGCTGGGGGCGCTGGTGGCCTTCCCGCTTTCGTTTCTCGGGGCCAAGAACATCAACAAACTCTCCTTTCTCCGGCTCGGCATCCGGCGGGGATACGACGTCATCCGCGCCTTCGAGACCCTGATCCTGGCGCTGATCTTCATTCGTGCCTTCGGGCTGGGGCCGTTGCCGGGTGTTCTGGCCATCGCCGTTTCCGAGGTCGGCACGCTGGCCAAGCTGTTTTCCGAGGCGGTCGAGAACACGTCCGAGAAGCCGGTGGAGGGGGTGCGCGCGGCGGGCGGTGCCCGCCTGCAGCTGGTTCGCTTCGGCGTGATGCCCCAGGTGGCGCCGGTCATGCTCTCGATCCTTTTGTACAACTTCGAATCCAATGTGCGCACGGGCACGATCCTGGGGATTGTCGGAGCGGGAGGCATCGGGTTCCTGTTGTCGGACCGCATCTCGGCCTACCGGTGGGACGAAGCCTGGTCGATCATCTTCCTGATCATCGTCATGGTCTATGTCATCGACTGGCTGAGCGCGAAGATCCGCAGGCGCATCATCGGCGGCTACGAGGGGGCGAAGTAGCCGCTCCCGGGCGGCCGCCCACGCCTTGGCGCCGGACAAACGGCTGAAGGTCTTGGCGATGGGGAAGAAGCCCTGACGGCGACCCTGTGCCAGCTACATGGTTCCCCGCTCGCGGATCGCCGCACCCGTTGTGATGCGTGTGCGACAGCAACCGTTCAACGACAGGTTCTGGTCGGGGAAATCCGGCCTGGGCCATTGATTTTGCGTGGTGGAGCCGAGGGGAATCGAACCCCTGACCTCGTCATTGCGAACGACGCGCTCTCCCAACTGAGCTACGGCCCCGTCACGCAGTGTGCGGCGACTGTTTAGCGAATTGTGGCGCGCTTTCCCAGCCCCTTTTTTGCAAGAATTTTGGTCACACCAGCTCCTGGGCGATCAGCGTCTCGCCCATGGCGATGGCGGCGTCGTCGGGGGTGACCGGGTCGCGGCCCAGAATCGCGCGCGATTCCGGGCAGGCGAGGGTGGCGCGCTGGCCGAGCTGGCCGACCACACCGCGAACGTCGGCGTCGAACAGGGCGTAGAGACGCACCGCCCAGTTGGGCATGACGAAGCGGGGCGCCTTGCCGGCATAGTCCGGGAACGCCTTGGCAAGGGTTCGTCCGACCTCGAATATGGTGCGCGCACCCGAGGCGATCGGCAGGCGGTGGCCGCCGGCTTCGGGGTGGGTGAGGGCGGCGGCGTGCAGGGCGGCGACGTCGCGCACATCGACGCACTGGAACTGGATGTCGGGGGCGCCGGGCATGTCGCCGGTCATCAGCCGCACCAGGACGGCTCCGGAGGTGCCGGGATCGGAATCGAGGAGGGGGCCGAGGATGAAGCCGGGATTGACCACGGCGAGATCGGCCTCGCGGCCCGCGGTGCGCATGATCTCCCAGGCTTTCTTTTCGGCGCGGATCTTGGATTCCGCGTAGGCGTTGGCCGCGGGGCTGTCGGGGTCGGCCCAGTTTTCGGCGGTGTAATGCGCGCCGTTGGAGTTGCCGTCGATGACCGCGATCAGGGAGGAGGTGAGCACGATCCGCTCGACATTGGCCGCGAGCGCGGCGTCGAGCGCCCGCGCCGTGCCTTCGACCGCGGGGGTGATCAGCTCCATCTTGTCGGCTGGCATGGAGGAGACGAAGGGCGAGGCGGTATGGGCGAGAAACCGTACGCCGTCCATCGCTTCGGCCCAGCCCTCGTCCCTGGTCAGGTCGAGCGCGACGATATCGAGCCGGTCGAGGTCGGCGCCGTGGCGGGCGAGGGTGGCGCGCACCTCGTCGGCGCGGTTCAGATTGCGGATACTGCCGCGCACATGGTATCCGCTTTCAAGCATACGCAGGGCGACATGGCCGCCGAGAAACCCTGAAACGCCGGTGACGAGAACTGTGTCTGACATTTTGACCTCGCAAGCTGGAATTGAACGATATATACGAATAACGTTCAATTCGTTCAAGTGATGGCAGGCGATTCCGTGACACAAAAGCACGGCGGCGCGGCGCGGCGGCGCGACCGCATTCTCGATGCGGGGCAGGAGCTGTTCCTCAGCCACGGGCTGACGGGCACGACGATGGAGGCCATCGCGCGGCAGGCCGGCGTGGCCAAGCCCACGCTCTACGGCTATTTCCCCGACAAGGAGGCCGTCTACGGGGCTGCGCTGGCGCGGCTCTTCGAGACGTTACGCGAAGCGGTCGAATCGGCGCTCGATGAACCGGGGACGCCGGCCGAACGGGTGGCGGGCGCGCTGGTCGCCAAGTTCAAGGGCGTCTTCCGGGTTCTCGAGGGGTCACCGCACGCCGCGGAGCTTCTGGCCGCCAAGTCCAAGCACGCCGCCGGTGAAATGGAGGCACTCGACCGCTGGATGGCGGACAGGCTGGCGGGCGTGCTGGCCGAAGCGGGCACGGCCGAGCCGCACAAATATGCCGAACTGCTGATCGCCTGCGGCGACGGCATCATGCACCGCGCCCGGCACGCCGAGCAGATCGGCCCGGCGATCCGGCTGGTGACGGCGAAGGTGCTCGCCGGCTAGAG
>CAZNHG010000051.1:0-1735 GCA_964572555.1 uncultured Devosiaceae bacterium
GATTTCGTCACCTCGACCACGCACAAAACCCTGCGCGGCCCACGCGGCGGCCTGATCCTGTGTACCGAGGAATGGGGCAAGAAGATCAATTCAGCGATCTTCCCCGGCATCCAGGGCGGCCCGCTGATGCATGTCATCGCCGCCAAGGCCGTTGCATTCAACGAGGCGCTGAGCCCGGACTTCAGGGGCTACGCCGAGCAGGTCGTCGCCAACGCGCGGGCGCTTGCGGATACGCTGGTCAAGGGCGGGCTGGACATCGTCACCGGCGGTACCGACAACCACCTCATGCTCGTCGACCTGCGCCCCAAGGGCGTGACGGGCAAGGCCGCCGAGACGGCGCTGGGGCGCGCGCACATCACGTGCAACAAGAACGCCGTGCCGTTCGACCCCGAAAAGCCGGCCATCACCTCGGGCCTGCGCGTCGGCACGCCGGCGGCGACCTCGCGCGGCTTCGGCGAATCCGAGTTCACCCGGGTTGGCGAGTTGATCGTCGAAGTGCTTGACGGACTGGCCGCCAACGGCGAGGAGAATAACGAGAACGTGGAATCCAGGGTGCGCGAGAAGGTCGCGGCGCTGACGGACGCGTTCCCGATCTACAGCTGACGACACCGAGGCAAGATGCGCTGTCCTTATTGCGGAGATGACGACACCCAGGTGAAGGACAGCCGCCCCACGGAAGACTCGGCGGCGATACGCCGCCGCCGCGTCTGCAATGCCTGTGGCGGGCGCTTCACCACCTTCGAGCGCGTGCAGCTGCGCGAGCTGACGGTGGTCAAGAAGTCGGGCCGCAAGGTCCCGTTCGATCGCGAGAAGCTGGCCCGCTCCGTGCATACCGCCCTGCGCAAGCGCCAGGTGGATCCCGAACGGGCCGAGCGCATGATCTCCGGGGTCGTGCGCCAGCTCGAGAGCCTGGGCGACGTCGAGGTGTCGTCCGAGCAGATCGGCGAGTTCGTCATGGAAGGGCTCAAGGGGCTCGACGACGTTGCGTTCGTGCGCTTCGCCTCGGTCTACAAGAACTTCTCGGCCGCTAACGATTTCCGCTCGTTCCTGGCGCAGCTCGACGAGGTGGACGACGACCCGCCCGGGTCGCGCAAGTAGGGCGGTGGAGCAAGGGTAATACCCGGAGCGCCTACCCGCTCCGGCTGGAGAAAGACGATGACGGGACAGCCCGAAAAAAGCGGCGGCACCGAACGGGCCGCCAACAAGCGCGGTGCCGCGCGTCTGGCGGCGGTGCAGGCGCTCTACCAGATGGATGTGGGCAATATCTCGCTCGAGGAGACGCTTGCCCAGTACTCCGGGCTCGGGCAGGAACGCGAGGTCGAGGGCGACACCTATCTACCCGGAGACGCCGACTTTTTCCAGCAGGTCGTGCGCGGGGTCATCCGGTCTCAGCTCGAGATCGACCCGGTTCTCGACCGCTACCTGTCGGCCGAATGGCCGGTGGGCCGGATCGACGCCATTCTGCGCGCCGTTCTGCGCGCCGCTGCCTTCGAGTTGCTGAAGAAAACGGATATTCCCGCCGGCGTTGTCATCAGCGAATATGTCGATGTCGCCAAGGCATTCTTCGACGACGAGGGGGCGGGCATGGTCAACGGCGTGCTCGACTCCATCGCCGCGCAGCGCAAGGAGGACGCCGGCGACTAGAGCGTTTTCAGCGAAAGTGGGCACCGCTTTTGCGGTTCGAAAACGCGACCACTCAAAGACTTGGAGCTTTCGTTGTGACAGCGTCACAACG
>CAZNHG010000051.1:1745-7453 GCA_964572555.1 uncultured Devosiaceae bacterium
GTCGATGTCGCCTAGGCATTCTTTGTAGACCAGGGTGCGGGCTTGGTCTACGGCGTTCTCGACTGCATCGCCGCCCATCGCAAGGAGGATGGCGGCGACTAGGCTCTCCCGCGAGGACGCACCATGACAACATCCGCCAATACTGCGACCGGCGCGCCGGTCAAGAACATGCTGCTCCTGTCCGCGAGTCAGGCCATCGTCGGCTCGCAGCAGGCACTGATCATGGCGGTCGGCGCGCTCGTGGGCGTCACGCTGGCGCCCGATCCGGCCCTGGCCACCCTGCCGACGACGGCGATGGTGCTCGGCCTCGCGCTCGCCGCCGGGCCCGCCGCGGTTCTTGCGCACCGGCTGGGCCGCAAGCGTACCTTCATGCTGGGCGCGACGATCTCTGCTTTTGCGGGACTGATTGCGGCCGCCGCGATCTGGCTCGCCTCGTTCGTCCTGTTCTCCCTTGCCCTCGCCCTGGCGGGGGCGGCCGCGGCGGTCGGCCAGCAATACCGCTTCGCCGCCGCCGACAGCGTTCCCGCCGAGATGAAAGGGAAGGCGATTTCCTGGGTCCTTGCCGGCGGTGTTGTCGCGGGCTTCGTCGGACCGGGACTTTCCTATCTCGGACGCACGGTGATTCCGGGCGCTGAATATGCGGGCTCGTTCATCGCTCTTGCCGGCCTGGCGCTTTTCGGTATCGCCATCCTGTCGCAGACCAATCTCGCCCGGGCCGCGATCAGTCCCGAAGGCGTTACGCCGCGCCCCTTCCGCGACATCATTCGCTCGCCTGACGTTTTCGTGCCCATCGCCACGGGCATGGCCAGCTACGGGCTGATGACCTTTGTCATGGTCGCCGCGCCGCTTGCCATGGTGGTGATCTGCGGCCACTCCAAGGACGCTGCCACGGCCGCCATCCAGTGGCACATCATCGGCATGTTCGCCCCCAGCTTCATCACTGGCAGCATCATTGCGCGCATCGGCGCGCGGCCGACGACCGGCATCGGGTTGACCTTGATCCTGGCGTGCAGCCTGATAGCACTCAACGGTCTGGAAGTGTGGCACTTTAACCTTGCGCTGATCCTGCTCGGCGTGGGCTGGAATTTCGGCTTTATCGGCTCCACGACGCTCCTGTCACACGGTTACCGCCCGGAGGACGCGGCGCGGGCGCAGGCCATGAACGAGCAGCTCGTCTTCGGCGTCATGGCCGTCGCCTCGATCAGCTCGGGCGTTCTGCTGCAGACCATCGGGTGGGAAGCGGTGAACATCCTCGCCCTGCCCATCGCCACGGCCGCGATTGCCCTGCTCGCCTGGGGCGACTGGCGCGCCCGGCGGGTAAGCCCGGCGGAGTAGGTGGCGGACGGGCATCTTGAGCACAACGCCAACCACGTCATTCCCATTTGCATGGGAATGACGTGGTTGGTGGGGCGAGCGCAAGGCTGATAAATGCCGCACTGTCCCGGCCTCTGAGCCGGGACCTCGCGCGACACGGCACGTCTCCACTCGTCAGAACGAGGAGATGATCGATTCCACGAAGGTCCGGTCTTCGCCGTAGGATGGCGTGCGGCGGGTTTCGACGTCGATGACCTTGCCGTCCTCGAGGCCGTAGAGCGTCTTGTCCTCGACGCGCTCGTTGGCGTTGAAGTAGACGGCCAGAACCTTGCGGTCCGTGACGTTGCGCAGGCCGAAGGCGGTCTGTTCCACCTTGGTCTGGATGTAATAGTAGGCCTCGCGGTCGCCGAAGGTGTTGGTGACCTGGGGTGAGCCCAGCACCGTCTCGACGAGTGCCTTGCTCTGGCCCGACCGGACCTGTTTCAGCCCATCGTCGGAGATGACGTGGCCTTCGGTGCGCTCGGTGATGAATCCGCTGCACCCGGCAAGAGATGCGCCGAGCATGAGAGCGGCGGCAATCGGCACGATCCGGCCGCGCATGGAACTCACTGACATGGAATTGACTTCTCCGCTCGCTCTGGTTTATCGGCCCGCAAACGCAAACGGGGCAGCGACGATGTGTAGCCGCCAAAGGCCCGTTCTGGCAAGTTGGCAATCCCGCCACTGCCCGTTAGTCTGGCAAATTCCTATTTCAATCAACAGCCCCCGGTATGATCTGGCCATTTACCCGAAGGTCGTCCACCCCTGACGAGGTGCTCGCCGTCTACAACGCCATTGTGGCGCAATCCCGGCAGGACGTCTTCTACACTTCCCTGGACGTGCCCGATACCGTAACGGGGCGTTTCAACGTGATCTGCGTGCACATGTGCGTGGTGTTCCGCCGCCTGCGCGGCGACGCCGGGAGCAAGGCCTTCGCGCAGAATCTGTTCGATTGCTTTTTTCGGGACATGGACCGCTCGCTGCGCGAGCTCGGCGTCACCGATGTCGGTATTCCCAAGAGGATCGAACAGATGGGCGAGCTGTTCTACGGGTTGCTGGAGAAGGTGACGGAGGCCGTCAACAGTGGCGACGACAATGCGCTCACCGAGGTGTTGAATAGAAATCTCTACGATGAGACGAATGCCGAAGCTGCCGAAAAACTGGCACATTACATGCGTACGCTGATGAACCGTCTCGATGCCCAGGCCACGGAAACGATCAGGGCCGGCACAATCGATCTCGGAGACACCCCATGACAAACAGGGATGCCGGGCAGCCGCTATTCGACGCAACGACGCGCTTCGACAGCCTGCCGGCGAACGGCCGCAAACTCGACGTGGAACCGACGGCCGCGCAGCGCGAGGCGATTGCCGGGCGCATGAACGTCGATTCGGTCGACAGCTTCAGCGCCCATCTCGACATCATGCCCATCAAGGGCGGCGTGCAGGCCAGGGGGCGGCTTTGGGCCGTCGTGACCCAGCAATGCGTCGTCTCGTTCCAGCCGGTCAGCCAGACCATCGAGGAGCGCGTCGAGCGCATCTTCTTGCCGGGCCGCGAGGAGACGTACACGGGCCCCGCGAGCCAGGACGTCTATGTCGATCTCGAGGGCGACGATCTGCCGGACTACTTCGAGGGGCCGGAGATCGACTTTTCCGAGTTTCTCCTGGAAACGCTGGCGCTGGCAATCGACCCGTATCCGCGCGCGCCGGATGCGGAAGTGCCCGAGGAGGGCTTCGGCGACGACCCTGCCGACAGCTCTCCGTTCGCGGACTTGAAACACCTTAAATCCACAAGGGATTGAGACAACTCCGGTCCGGGTGTAGGAACAAGCGGTGCCACGTGCTTGATTGGACTGGCCGGGCCCGCCACAACCGGGCCCGAAACGATGGGCGGACATGAGCGGTACAATCAGGATTTCAGTGGACGCCATGGGAGGCGACAACGGGCCGCGCATTGTCATGCATGGCGCCCAGATTGCCTTGCGTGAGCGCCGCAATGTGGAGTTCATCTTCCACGGCCCGCAGGATCAGCTCGAACCGCTGCTCGAGGAGTTCCCGAGTCTCAAGCCGGTCTCGACGATCAAGCACTGTGACACCGCCATCAACATGCAGGACAAGCCCAGCCAGGCGTTGCGCAAGGGCAAGGAAAACTCGTCCATGTGGTTCGCCCTGCAGTCGGTGCGCGACGGCGAGGCGGACGTGACGGTCTCGGGCGGCAATACCGGTGCGCTGATGGCGATGGCGACGTTCTGCCTGCGCCCCATGGAAGGGGTGTCGCGCCCCGCGATAGCCGCAATATGGCCCACGCTGCGTTCCGACACCATCGTGCTTGATGTCGGCGCGACGGTGGGAGGGGACGCCCAGCAGCTCGTCGATTTCGCTATTCTCGGCGCCGCGCTCGCCCGCGCGCTGTTCGACCACGAGTCGCCGAGCGTGGGATTGCTCAACGTCGGCACCGAGGAGGTCAAGGGCCTCGAGGTCGTGCGTGAGGCGGCACGCCTGCTCGGTGCAGCCAGCGGGGCCGGCTTCACCTATCACGGTTTCGTCGAGGGGGACGACATCGGCAAGGGCACGGTCGACGTGGTCGTCACCGAAGGGTTCACCGGCAATATCGTGCTCAAGACCGCCGAAGGCACGGCGCGGCAGGTCAGCACCTATCTGCGCACGGCCCTCAAGGCCAACCTACTGTCCAGGGTCGGCGCGGTGTTCGCTTCGCAGGCGTTCAATGCGCTGCGCCGCAAGATGGACCCGCGCAACGTCAATGGCGGCATCTTCCTCGGGCTCAACGGCGTGGTCATCAAGAGCCACGGCGGCACCGACGAGATCGGCTTCAAGTCGGCGCTCGGGCTTGCCTACGAAATGTCGCGGTCGCGCCTGATCGACAAGATCGGTGATGGCATTCAGCGCTTCGAACCTGTACAGGACGAAGCCGAGAGCAAAGTTGAAGAACCAGAGGCGTGATCGGCGTGTCGCAGATCAATTCCATCGTACGCAGCGTAGGCAGCTATCTTCCGCAACGGGTTCTGACCAACGACGACCTCGCCCAGATGGTCGATACGTCCGATGAATGGATCGTCCAGCGTACCGGCATCCGCCAGCGCCACATCGCCGCGGAAGGGGAGTACACCTCCGACCTCGCGGTGAACGCGGCGCACGAGGCGCTCGAGGCCGCGGGGCTGACGATCGACGATATCGACCTGATCGTCGTCGCCACCACGACCCCGGACAAGACATTCCCGGCCACGGCGACGTTGGTGCAAAAAAAGCTCGGCATGGACCACGGGGTCGCCTTTGACCTGCAGGCGGTGTGCTCGGGCTTCGTCTTTGCCGTGGCGACGGTCGACAGCTATCTCAAGAACGGGCTGGCCAAGCGCGCCATCGTCATCGGCTCCGAGACCTTCTCCCGAATCCTCGACTGGACCGACCGCACCACCTGTGTGCTGTTTGGCGACGGAGCCGGTGCGATGATCCTCGAGGCGGACGGCGATGCGGCGGAGCGCGGCGTTCTGGCCTCGGCCCTGCGCTCGGACGGCCGGCACTGGGACAAGCTCTATGTCGATGGCGGCGTTTCCGAGACACAGACGACCGGGCATGTGCACATGGAGGGCCGCGAGGTCTTCAAGCACGCGGTGGGCATGATTTCCGACGTTGTGGACGGCGCCCTAGAAAGCGGCGGGTACACGAGCGGCGATCTCGATTGGTTCGTGCCGCACCAGGCCAACCGCCGGATCATCGATGCGGCCGGCAAGAAACTTGGCATCCCGCCTGAAAAAGTGGTCGTAACCGTCGACCGGCACGCCAACACTTCCGCCGCATCCGTACCTCTGGCACTGGCCGAAGCGGTGCAGGCAGGCCGAATCGTCAAGGGCGATCTTGTCATGCTCGAGGCGATGGGCGGCGGATTCACATGGGGTGCTGTCCTCATCCGCTGGTAATCGCGTTGACCGTGGGCGTAGGACAGCGTTAATCTCTTTGAACAAGCCAAAACAAGGCTTTGGGAGCAGGGGCCCGATCGCTGTCGATCGGGAAAACATATGGCGCAAAAGACCGTGACACGTGCGGATCTGGCCGAGGCCGTCTATCAGTCGGTCGGGCTGTCCCGCACAGAGTCTGCTGAACTGGTAGAACGTGTTCTCGACATGATCAGCGACGCGCTCGTGGAGGGCGAGACAGTGAAGCTGTCGTCCTTCGGCTCGTTCCAGGTTCGCTCGAAGAATCAACGCATTGGCCGGAACCCGAAAACAGGGGAAGAGGTGCCCATTCTGCCCCGGCAGGTTCTGGTGTTCAAACCCAGCAATGTGTTGAAATCGCGCATCAACAAATCTATGGTTGGCACTGACAAATAACGCTTTTCGA
>CAZNHG010000051.1:7463-14685 GCA_964572555.1 uncultured Devosiaceae bacterium
GGTGGAGAAGTCACCTGATGCCTTCCGCACCATTTCCGAGGCAGCGGAGGAGCTTGATCTCCCCCAGCATGTTCTGCGGTTCTGGGAAACGCGTTTCACGCAGATAAAGCCACTCAAGCGCGGCGGCGGACGGCGCTATTACCGTCCCGACGACGTCCTGCTGCTCAAGGGCATC
Source organism: uncultured Devosiaceae bacterium (assembly GCA_964572555.1). Lineage (GTDB taxonomy): Bacteria > Pseudomonadota > Alphaproteobacteria > Rhizobiales > Devosiaceae > CAZNHG01. The sequence continues at coordinate 7,639 of CAZNHG010000051.1, forward strand.
CGGCACCTGCTGTATGACCGGGGCTTCACCATCAAGGGCGTGCAGAAGATCCTCAAGGATCAGGGCGTGCGCCAGGTCGTGGCCATCGGCCAGACCGGGGCGATCGAGCCGGTCACGGTCGCCGACCCCGACTCGGAGTTGGTGAACCTGCCCTTCGGCGCAGGCGAGGGCGGCGGGCTCTCCCGGGAAGATCACGAAAAGCTCAACGGCGTAATGAAGGAGCTTCTTGAGCTCAAGCGTATGCTCGACCGCGCCCGCGAAGGCACCTGACCCCGCCACCCCTCGGAAACCATTCATGCAAATTCTTTGCTTGCGTCGCGCAGCGGACTCGCCGACACTTCGGATGTGTTCAACAATCGAAAGGAGGTGATCCAATGTCTAGTGAGCTTTCGGGGGAGTCAGCAGGCCTTGGAGATGTGAGGCTTAAGACGGAGCAGCCTTCGTCCTAAACCCAACCTCCTTCGGACCGGTGTCCTTCGGCCCGGGCCGAAAAGACTTCACGAACTCATGGGGGGTCATCCAAACGGATGACCCCTTCCTTTATCTGGCGGGCGCCGGGGCGGCGAATTCGCTCTTGCATCACCTCTATTGACTATAGGTCTCCCAAGTTGTGGCGTAGCGTGGTCATGTAGCGCATCTGTCTGGCGGACACTCGCCCTAGCTAATGCGCCAACGTGTTCTCGACTATCAGTCCGGGGATGTCTGAGCCTTGCGGCCCGATGGAATCGACGGCTGTGCGGCAGGCGGCCTCAGTGCCGTTCTCGCGCATCTGGTTCCAGAACCGGTCGATCCCGGCTCGGCACGCGTCCGTGAATGGACTGTTTCCTGAGCGTAGCGGAGCACCAGCCTCGGCCTCGAGCTCGGCTTCTTTGTCCGCTGGGATCGCGTAGCGGTCGCACCAGCTTTGAACTACGGTTGCGTAGCAGAATCGGTCGGCGATAAATTCGCCGTCAGCAGCGAAAGAGAGGGTAGGCAACACTGCGAGGGCGGCGGCAATGAATAGTTGGCGCATGTCTCCCCTTGGTCATCCTTCAGACAAGGTGTCACAACCGTCCGCGTTACTAAAGTGCGAGCAGTTCCTCGCACAGGATCCCCCCGGGGTGTGGCGACGTATTCGCCCGGAATACTCAGAACGCCTCACGGACAGAGCTGTTGAGTGTGAAGGCCACCGCCCGACTGGCGCAGGTGTCTTTTGATGTAGGCTTGGCCCGGGTCGCCATCTCTCTCTGCCTTGTCTGGGCAAGGACCGTGTCGCCGCCGATGGGGCATGGGGCTGGACGAGATACAACTGGTCCGAGTTGTGCTCAGGTGTCATGGATTCGCCGGGCACCTAGACAGAGTAGATATCCTTGTGATGACGCAGGGCGGGTAGCAATTACACATCACCGATCGACCCGGTTTCCATTTCTCACCCCTCGAACGGTTCATCCGCGCCCGCAGGTCCTCCTAGGAAGGCAGCAGCACTGCGTACTCTAATTGACTGTCCCCGAACCATGAGGTCTGGTCCCAAAACGTTCACTCTCATGTCGACAGCCAAGGTTCGACAGACTTCTAGATCGCGAAAAGTATGCTTGCCGCGCCACGAACATGCGCCGAATGCTCGTGGGGCTTTCTGCGACATTCTGTGTGCGCTTGTGCCGTTCTTTCCCTTTTGTGCTCCAGACTTAAAAACAGGACTTGCCACCAAATTGGCGGATGTGTAGGGATCTGCAATAGTCGGGGCGTAGCGCAGTCTGGTAGCGCATCTGTCTGGGGGACAGAGGGTCGTCGGTTCAAATCCGGCCGCTCCGACCATTTCACTGCCACCTGCGCGCAGCCATCTGGGGCCCCATGATGGCTGTTTTCATGTCGGGGAGCCGAAGTGACGCCGGAAAGCATCGAAAGCCGCCTCCATCAATGGGACGGACTGGCCGGCGGGACCGCGACGCTCATCAACCTGTCGGAAAACCACACCTTCCGGATCGACACGCCGGCGGGCGGCAAGCGCATCGTGCGCGTTCACCGGCCAGGCTATCACACCCGCGCCGGCATCGAGAGCGAACTGGCGTGGCTGGCCGCGCTGCGGCGCGACACGGATCTGCCCACGATTACCGCCATTCCCGGAAAGGACGGCGCGCTCGTCCAGGAAATCGGCGAGGAAGCGGGCGCGGCGACCTATGCGGTCAGCTTCGCCTTCGAGGAGGGGCGCGAACCGGTCGAGACCGAGGACCTGCGCGACCTGTTCCGCGAGCTGGGGCGGATGGCAGCGATCTGCCATTCCCATGTGGAGCGGTGGCAGCTGCCGGCGCGATTCGAGCGGCCGGCCTGGAACGCGGCAGCGATCCTCGATGCCGACGGGCTGTGGGGCGACTGGCGGCAGGCGCCTAACGTCACCCCGGAAATCCGTGAATGCCTCGACCGCGCGGATGTCAGGCTCAGGGCCGATCTTGCCGCTTACGGCACGGCGCCGGACCGGTTCGGCCTGATCCATGCCGACATGCGGCTGACCAACCTGCTCGTCGGCGCCGGAGAGCCGCGCCTCATCGACTTCGACGATTGCGGCTTCGGCTGGTTCGCCTACGATTTCGCCGCCGCCGTGTCGTTCTTCGAGGACAGCCCGGAAGTGCCTCGGCTGCGCGCGGCCTGGCTGAACGGCTACCGCACCGTCCGCGCCTTCACGAGCGAGGACGAGGCGGCCTTGATCCCCGCCGTCATGCTGCGCCGCATGGCGCTGCTGGCGTGGATCGGCTCGCACGACGAGGTGCCGGAGGCGCGGGAGCGTGCGCCATACTTCGCCGCGAACACGGCCGAGATGGCGGAGGATTATCTGACGCGCGGTTGAGGGTCAGGCCAGCGCCAAGGCGTTCGGCCGCTTCTGCTCGGGTTCGAGCTGCCGGTAGGACGCGCTGACGCCCCAGATCAGGCCGGTGATCAGGAAGAAGTGCCGCCAGTGATCGGTGTCGATGATCGCGGCCTCGAGGATAAGCGGCACATAGGTGGCGATCAACGGAATCATCAGGAGCCGGTTGGGCGCGGGAACGCCCAACGCCTTGGTGCCGCGCCACAGCGTGGCCAGGATGAGCCCCCAATAGGCGAGCCCGCCACCCCAGCCATAGGCATGCATCACGTTGACATAGGTGTTGTGGGGCTCCTCGATGATCGAGGTCTTGCTGAACTCCTTGGGGCCGATGCCGAGCGGGTTCTCCAATGCCAGCTCGAAGGCATAGCCCTGCCGCCCGAAACGGCCGGAGGAACCGGTGTCATAGCTCTGGCTCAGACTCGCCCGTGTCTCGAAAAGTGCCTGCACGGACGGAATGCTCAACAGGCCGGCGAGGGTGACCGCCAACATGCAGGTGCCCGCCAGTGCGAACAGCAGCAGCCGGACCCTTTGCCGGCCGCCGGCCTCCAGTATGAAGCTGAGCAGGAAAACCAGCCCGGAGGTCATCAGAAGGTGCCCCCACGCGGCGCGCGAGAAGCTGACGAACACACCCACGAACAGGATGCCGAACAGCAGGGCGGCCCACCAGACCTGCCGCCCGCGCCCCAGGCAGACCCTCTGCAATGTGAAGGCCGCGGGCAGCATGAGGAACGGGCCGTAGACGTTCGGATCCTGAAACGCCGCCTTGGCACGCTGGAAGCGCAGGAACAACTCGGCCCCGGGGATCAGGCCGAGATAGGCCAGGGTGCCGGCAATGGCGGACAGCACCGCCGCCGCGATGTAGGCGCGCATGATAAGGCGCATGCGGGACAAGGGCGCGTCGGCGACGTAGTTCGCCACGAAATAGGTGGTGAACAGTAGGAAGATCGTCACGCATACATACAGCAAGGCGTCGGTGAGCGGCGTCTGATCGACCTGGAACGCGCCGATCAGAGCAAAGGGCGTAAACAGCAGCATCAGCGTGAACAGCCCCAGTGTGCCGCGATGCACCCCGACCCCGGCGATCAGCGCCAGCGGCAGAACTGCGATGAACATCACCTCGTAGGGCGAGGGCTCCATGAACACCAGCGCCCCGGAGAAAATCCAGGCCGCCACGAGCAGGTTGACCAGCTTGCCCGACAGGGCGCGCACAAAGCCGAGGCCGGGCCACCGCCCGGCCGGCGCAGGACCGGCCGTGGCGATACCGGTAGCGCTCAATAGGCGTTCTCCCGGCTGCTCACGAGCGAGAGCGGGGTCATGAACACGATGTAGAAGTCGAGAAATGGCGACCAGTTCTCGATGTAGTAGAGGTCGTGATTCACCCGCTGCATGATCTTCTCGACCGTGTCGGTCTCGCCCCGCCAGCCATTGATCTGCGCCCAGCCGGTCATGCCGGGCTTGACGCGGTGGCGGGCGAAATAGCCGTCCACGGCCTCGTTGTAGAGCTTGTCGGCGGCCTTGGCCTGGGTGGCATGCGGGCGCGGGCCGACGACGGAAATCTGGTTCCTGAGGACGTTGAACAGCTGCGGCAACTCGTCGATGGAGGTGCGCCGGATGAACCGGCCCACGCGCGTCACGCGCGGGTCGTCCCTAGTGACGAGCCTGGCCGCCTGCTCGTCCGTCATGTCGGTGTACATCGAGCGGAACTTGTAGATGTCGATGAGCTCGTTGTTGAACCCGTGCCGCTTCTGCCGGAACAGAACCGGCCCCTTGCTCTCGAGCTTGATGGCGATGGCCGTGCCGATCATGATCGGCGACAACAGGACGATCGCGGTCAGTGCGACCGCCTTGTCGAACAGCCACTTGAACACGAGGTTCCAGTCAGAGATCGGCCGGTCCGCCACATCGAAGACCGCCGCGCCGCCGACATAGGAATAGGCGTTCGGCGTGAACTTGAGCTGGCTCATATGCGCGCTCAGCCGGATATCCACCGGCAGCACCCAGAGCTTTTTCAGCATCTGCAAAACGCGCTTCTCGGCGCTCAGCGGCATGGAAACGATCAGCAGATCGACATGCGTACGCCGGGCGAAGTCGACGAGATCGTCCACGGTGCCCAGGCGCGGGCATCCCGCGACCGCGTCGGGTGAGCGCTCGTCGATCCGGTCGTCGAACAGGCCCAGAAGCGCGATGTCGTTCTCCGCGCCGTTGCGGATGCGCTCGATCAGCGCCTCGGCGTCCGGTCCGCCGCCGACGATGGCCGTGCGGCGCTTGAGCTTGCCCTCGTCGGTCCACTTGTTGATCAACGCCCGCACGCCGATGCGGAAGGCGATGAGGTACATTGCGCCGAACGCGAACCAGTACAACAGCCAGGCACGCGAAAGCAGCTCGGATATCTTGAACAGAAAGGCCGCCGCCGTGATCAACAGGCAGTCGAAGGCCCAGGCTGCTAGGACCCGGCCCACCTGCAACAGCATGCTGCGATAGGCGATGAGCCGGTGCGTGCGTGCGACGTTGAACAGGATATTGGCGCCCAGAACCGCGCCGAGAATGACCAGGGCATAGATCCCGTCCAGCCCGTCGGGCACATAGAGCGCGTAGATCGTGGCGCCCAGGGCGGCGAGACCGGCGGCCTCGAGAACCTGCACGATGCCGATGATGACCGGCGCGGACAGGGTCGGCTCCACCGGCTTGGCGATAATCGCCTCCGCCATGTCCGACAACTTCCCGTCGCGCGCACGCTTGCGGCGGCGGGGCCCCGCCGGGGCAGGGGGCAGTGGTGCCTTTCTCGAGAGCAGGCTAAGCATTTGGCGGTCCAATACTATGATATGATTGGCATTATTCCGTCGATGCGTGAAAACAACGTGAAATCATTGCCTTAACGAGCCGTAACCGCCTGCCGGTAAACACGCTCTATTTCCACGGCCATGGTGGCGACCGTGAAAGTGCCGCGGACATGCTCGAGACGTTCCGCAGCCTCTTGTTCCGCCGCGTCGGGTGCATCGAGAAAACCCTGAAGGGCCCCGGAAAGAGCGGTTGTATCCGCCGGCGGCACGAGGCTGCCGCTTGTGGGGCCGAAGATCTCGGGGATGCCCCCGACCGCCGTCGCGATGACGGGTTTGCCGGCCGCCGCGGCCTCCATCACCACATAGGGCAGGGACTCGGCCAGGGACGGCACGACGGCGCACCGGCCCATGGCGAAGACCGCGCATGCAGGCTTCACGCCGGGCAGGACAACACGGTCATCGAGCCCGAGCGCCGAAATACGCTCCAAAACCGCATCCCGCGCCGGTCCGTCACCCGCCATGACGAGGGTGGCGGGACGTCCGTCGGGCGCCCGCGTGTCCTTGAGGGCGTCGAGCAGATGAAACACACCCTTGAGGTCGCGCAACTCTCCGACATAGGCGAAGTCGTGCGTTGCCGCATTTGGGTCGAGCGGATCGAATTCCGCCGCGTTGAGCCCGTTGTGAATGACCGGAGCCGGCCCGCGCGGCGCGGCGACGCGGGAGGTATAGGTGTCTCGGGCGTAGGCACTCTCGAAAATGACGGCGTCGGTCGCCCTCAGAAGGGCCTTCTCGATGGCGAGAAAGGCCCGTCCGTCGATACGTTGCGGGTCGAAGTGCAGAACGCCGCCATGCGGAGTGTAGATCGCCACGCGCTTGCGGGCGCCCAGCCGGGCGAGGCGCGCATGAAAGCCGCCCTTCGCGCCGTGCCCGTGCACGACGTCGACATCGAGCCGGCGCGCCAGGGTGCGGATACGCAAGGGGGTCGCGAGGTCCGCCGGCCCGAGAAGGCGTGGAATGCGCAGCTTGTGAACGCCGAGCGCGAGCTGGGGCCTAAGGCCGGCGAGGCGCTCCTCGGTCTGGATGTCGGAAAGCGAGCTGTCCATCACCAGCCCGATCTCGTGCCCGTGCTCGGCCAGTGCCGTGGAGAGGTCGATGACGTGGCGGTAGAGCCCGCCAATGGGCGCGCGCAGAACCTGCAATATGCGCAAGGGGTGCCCGGACACGGCTATAGCCAGCGGTCCTGCACCACGATAGTGTCGCCGGGTGCAACGGGGAAGTCGAGCTCGACCGTGCCCTTGACCATCTCACCACCCTGCTTGCGGTAGACGATGGCGCGGCTGCGGTCGGCCGTATCGGTGAACCCGCCTGCCGTCGAGATTGCCGCACGCACGGTCATGCCGTAGACATAGGGGTACTTGCCGCTGCTGG
>CAZNHG010000052.1:0-14663 GCA_964572555.1 uncultured Devosiaceae bacterium
CTGATTGAATCAGAACGGAAGCTCCAGGTTCTTGAGTGGTCGCGTTTTCGAACCGGACAAGTGGTGCCCACTTGTTCTGAAAGCGCTCCAGGTGAACCCGAAACCGGTATTCGACTGTCACGGTAAGGGCATCACCTTAAAGCCCGATGCGGTAATTCGATGGCATTTTATCTTTTTCGCGATTCCGGTTCCGATGGCACCTTCAAGGGATTGTTTACGCTAAAGGTAAAATCCCGCCGGTCGAACGGCCCGAACGCCGGTGCGCGGTGCCGGCCGGGGCGCATACTTAAGGGTGTCTTAGGGCTTCGGTGAAAGGTTGAGGCATCGACCGCGGCAGGTCACGACTGAACGAGTTTTGCGTAATGAGTAGCTCCGCCGCCGAGCGTTTGAAATCGTCGCTGACAGCGTTGGCGCCCGCCTCCATCCGGTCCACGGCCGGACGGATTGCGCTTGCTGCCGGAGCGGCGGCATTGCCGGTCGGCGTGCTCGGCGCGGTGGGGCAGAGCGGGCCGCTGATGGCGGTCGCCGCCGGGGCCCTGGCCGTCGCGGCGGGGTTCGGCATTGCGGGGAGCCTCGCCGGCGGACGCGATCAGCGCATGAGCACCGAGCGCCGGGCGGAGGCCTTCGATCATCTCGTCGAGCACGTGCGCGACGCGATGCTGCAGTTCAACGCGGCGGGCGAGTTGGCCGTCGCCTCGAAATCCTGCCGCAAGCTGTTCGGCTGCGCGGGGTACGAACTGGCCGGAAGCGGGCTGGCGGACCGTACGCATGTGCTCGACCGGCCGCTTTACATGACCGCCTTCGCCGCGGCGCACAAGGACGGCACGGAGCGCGTGATCGAGGTGCGCATGCGCCGCGACAGCGACCGCCCGGGACAGGTGGCGCCCGCGTATATCTGGGTCGAGATCAATTTCTCGCCGATCCGGCAGGGCGATGCCGGGCCGTATGGCGTGATCGCGCTGTTGCGCGACATCTCGCGGCGCAAGCAGAGCGAGAAGCGCATGCAGGAGGCGCAGAAGACGGCCGAGGAGGCCTCGCGCGCCAAATCGCAGTTCCTGGCGGTGATCGGGCACGAATTGCGCACACCGCTCAATGCCATTGTCGGGTTCTCCGACATGATGAGCAACGGGATCGGCGGCGAGCTGGCGCCCGCGCATGCCGAGTATGCGGGGCTGATCAGCCAGAGCGGGCATCATCTCCTGGAGGTGGTGAACATGCTGCTGGACATGTCGCGCATCGAGGCGGGGCGGTTCGAGCTGAATACCGAGCGTTTCGCGCCCGACGACCTGGTGGCGCCGTGCCTGAAGATCGTCTCGAAGGCGGCGCAGGAGAAGAATGTCGCGATCGACGTGCAGAAGGGCGACAGCCTGCCCGACGTCGTGGGCGACGAACGGGCCTGCCGGCAGATCCTGATCAACCTGTTGTCGAACGCGATCAAGTTCTCCGAGCCGGGCGGGCAGGTGACCTGGTCGATGCAGCAGCGCGGGCAGGTGTTGAGCCTGTCGGTCGCCGATACGGGCATCGGGATGGATTCGGAGTCGCTGGCGCGGCTGGGCGAGCCGTTCTTCCAGGCGGAGACCGACGCGGATCGCCGCTATGAAGGAACGGGGCTGGGCATGTCGATCGTCAAGGGGCTCGTGGAACTGCATGACGGAACGATCAAGGTCGCATCCGAGCCCGGGCATGGCACGCGGGTGACCGTGATGCTCCCCATCAACGGTCCCGAAACCAAAAGCGGCGAGAATGACAGCGTAACGCCGCTCCGGCCCGGCACGGACGACGCGGAGCCGGAGAAATGGGCAGAACCAAAAAGAATGGTGCAATGACAGCAATGGCCATCAGCAACGCCCCGGCGGCCGTCGGGGGCGCCGTATTGTCCCTGTTGGGGCGCGGAGCGATGTGGGTGCTCGCGCGCGTTCTCAAGGCGCCGGTGACCTCGGCGGTGCTCGTCGCGATGACGCTTGGAATGGCCACGGCGGCGACCAATGCGCTTTACATGCAGGCGGGCAACCACCCCGCGCCGCTGTTCGCCGACCAGCCGATGACAACCGCCTCGGTGAGCCGCCAGCCGGCGCCCGAGCCCGCGCCGGTCAAGCCGGAGCGGGTGGAGAGGACGCCGGTGACCACGGCGCCCGCGGAGGCCGAACCGGCGCCCGTCGAGCCGGTGCAGCAGCAGGCCTCGACCGAGCCTGCTCCCGCGCCGGCCGCGGAGAATGGCACGGACGATGAGGGCACGGTGTCGAACAGCGAGGTCATGGCGCTTCAGAAAAAGCTCGGCGAGCTGGGATTTTACGACGGCGATGCCGACGGCTTCTACGGTCCGCAGACGGCCAACGCGATCCGTGCCTTCGAGCGCAGCCGGGGACTGGAGGAGGTCGGGGCGGTGACGCCCGAGATCGTTCGGAAGGTCACCCAGGCCGAGCAGGGGGGCGGGCAGGCCGCTGTTTCCCCCGCCGCGCCCGACCCCGCAGCGTCCGCCGAACCGGCGGCTCAGACAGCTTCCGCCGAACAGGTGACCGCCGGCGGGGCGCAGGACGAGAGTGCCCGGATGGCGCGGGCGGCGGCGGAGGGGAACGCCGATCCGCTCAGCTCCATCGTCCAGCAGGCGTCGGGCAATGCGACGCGCGACATGCAGACCGCTTCGGACAGCAGCCGGCCGGCCGGCGACAAGCAGGTCGTCGAGAAAATCCAGCGTGGGCTGGCGAGTCTCGGGTTCCTGCGCGGCAAGATCGACGGGGTCGCCGGCAAGGATACGGCGCGCGCGATCCGCAACTTCGAGGTCTACTACAACTACGAGGTGACCGGCGCGGCGACCCCGGAACTCGTGGATATGCTGGCCGAGGCGGGCGCGGACATCTAGCGCATTTTCCGTTCTGATCGAACCACGACGAAGGTTCCGGGCCGGCGAACGGCCGTGTATTTGCTTGCGCGGACCTTCGGTTCGGATCGCACACGTGATATCCCCTTGGCCCGGAATCGCCCCAGAATGCGGTGACGCCGAAGCCCGTGGGCATGCCGATGGCAGCGGTGCGGGCTCCGGGTTCGATCACCGATGCCTTCAACAGGAAAGCTGACCCCGCCATGCCCCGATTGCGTGCAGACATATGGTGTTCGGCGTTCATTCGCCGGCACAACGACATCGGCAACATGTGCGTGGTGGTGCGTAAGGGCGATCCGGTGGCGGGGCAGATCTGGGTCGAGGTCGACCATCTGAACGGAACCATATCGCTGTACACGCCGGCGCCGGCCGGCATGGCCGCGGATGACGGCGAGCGGCATTTCGAGAAGCGCTACGATCAGACGACGCCGGAGAAGGTGCGCGAGCGCGTGCAGCAGGAGATCGGGTTCGATCCGGATGTCTGGGTGATCTCGCTGGAAATGCGCACCGGCGATCCGGGACTCAACGTCAGGCCGCCGGGCGATTGATCCGAATCGCCTGGCCGATCAGCTGGCGCGCTGGCTGCCGATACGCTCGAGCGTGTCGATGGCCTGGGCCACGATGGATTCGGCGTGCTCGGCGTCGCCGCGATCCGCCTGCGTGCGGCGGCGGCGATCGGTTGCGGGCAGGTATTGCGGCTTGACCAGGTCGAGCAGGTTGACGTCGCCGCGCCAGGCGCTGAGCAGGAACGTCATGGATTCCACACTGACGTCCTGGAACAGGCGGGCGAATTCCGACAGGGCCTTCGAGCGGTCCTCGTCGTGGGAGGTGGCGTGGATGAGCACCTTCAATCCGTCATAGGCCGAGCAGCCGAAGGCGCGCAGGACGACGAACAGGGCCGCGCCGCTGACGTCGTGCGCGATCTGGCCGCAGCGGACCTCGTCGAGACTGGTGACCTGGCCGAGCAGGCGCGTGACCTCGGCGCGGCGGTTCTCGGTGAACAGCTTCATCAGCGCGCGGGTGAGCTCGTCCTGGGCGACCGAGAGCTGCTCGAGCGTCTTGCGGATGGGGGCGTCGGGCGTGGCGCGGCCGGCGAAGGCGCGGATCACCTTGATGCGGTCGGCCTCGCGCAGGTCGAAGAAGGCGGGGGCGAGCAGGGCGGCGTCGAAATCCTCGCGCGCGGCGAGCGACCAGGCGACCTGATGGTCCATCTGGGCCGAGCGGGCGAGGGCGTTGAGAAAGGGGCCGCGCGGGACGATTCCGGTGTTGCCGGCGAGGGCGCGATAGACCTTGCGGCTGTTCATCTGGAACAGGCGCGTGAGCATGGGGTTCGACAAGTCGGGCCGGCGGGCGACGGCCGCGCACCGGGCGATGTTGCCGCCCGAGACGATGGTCTCGACCGCTTCATCGGAGAGCTTGCCGGCGGAGACGAGGAAATCGTCGAGACCGTCGCCGATATTGGCGATGACGAGCTGTTCGAGGTCGGGCGAGAGGCTCTCGGCGCGCGCGAGCCGCAGGGCCGCCTTTTCGCGCGCCGAAGGCGCCGCGGTGGGGAAGAGGCGGTTGGCGAGGGTCTCGAACTGCCGGATTTCGGAGACGGGAGGCTGACGCCGTCGGGCAAAGGCGTCGCAGGCCGCGACGAGAAGCGTATTGGCCCGGTCGACCCCGCCCGTCTCGACCAGGAGCTGAAAGGTTTCGTAGGGGTGGAACCCGATCATTCCCGACTCGCAAAATAGGATTTCAAAGTAACGCGCCCCCCATATTTCTTCCAATTCGTTAGCGGACTGTTAACCTTGCTGAACTCTTAATAAATTCTGTGGATTGACGCCGTTTGGGTGGTGTTTGGGAGCCACGTTTCCAATTGCGGTTGAAAACCAATCCGTTGCGTGCGGAGGTGAGCATGGGACAGGTCGTGCGATTCGACAGGCGGCGCCGGACCGTTTCGGCGCGCCGCGGTTTCAGGCCCGAGGGGCAGATCCTGATGTTTACCGGTGTGCGCTACGACAAGCCGCATGGGGGTTCGTCGTCCAGTCCCGGGACCGGAGTCAAAGCCAAGCACAAACGTGGTTGAGTCCTCATTGCGATTTCTCCTTGTTGCACTGGCGGTGTTCGCCCTTGCCGGCTGCGCCCGGCCCACGGGCGATTTCGGCCGTCCGGAGCCCGATGTCCTGCATGACACGGTGATGCCCGAGGCGGGCAAGCTGCGCGCCGAGATGTTCGGCGAGCGGGTCTCCGAGCTCAACCTGACGGACGAGGAGCAGCGCATGCGCGACCTGGCGTGGCGCTTCCTCGTCGCGCCGCATGCCCGCGACTGGTACTTCAATATCCTGGTGGAGTGGCAGCGCACGCGGCTGGCCAAGGACAGCGCAGAGCGAAACATGGACGTGCGGCGGTACTACGCCTTCCTGCGCTCGGAAGATTTCCAGTCCTCCCGCGTGCGCTACAAGCGGGTGATCCGCGACATCGACGCGGATACCGCGACGATGCCGCGCGTGTTCGAGGCGATCTGCGCGGTCCAGGAGATCGACCGGCGGCGCGAGACGGCGTCGCGGGAGCTGCCGCGTACATCGGCGGGGGTCGAGGGGGAAGTGCGCGACCGGCACGCGGAGAACCAGGCCTATATCGACTGGTTCGTGCGCTCGGCGCGGTATCGCTACGATTCCTACACCTTTGCGCTCGAGAGCCTTCTCATCGAGACGCCGCACGAGGAAGCGCGCACGCTCGACGGGCGGTTGAGCGAGATGGCGACACTGACGGGCAGGGCCGAGCGCCGCGATTTCTGCACTGAGCGGGATCGCGGCTGGGGCGCGGACGACGTCATTCCCTCGCGCATGCTGAACCGGTCCTTCAAGAAGGAGCCCGAACTCAGGAAATAGCTCAGGACTCCTCGGCCGGCGGGTCGATGTGAGCGCAGGAGAGGTTCCTGAGCGCGTCCTCGTAGCGCGGGCGCATGACGGGGTGCGGTACGGCGAGGCGGACGACGGCGACGATTTCGTCGACCGGGGATTCCACGATCAGAAGCCCTTGTTCGATCTCGAACTGCTGTTCGGCGAGGAGGCGCGTCTGGGCGGGGTTGAAGATGCCCAGTTCGAGCGCGGTGCCGACGCCCGAGCGATTGGTGGTGCTGTAGACCGAGCGGCCCTCGTGGTCGAAGACGCCGATGGACCAGAAGTCGATGGGCAGTTCGCCGGAGAACACGCCCGGCCCCTGCGAGAGGTCGTAGCGGCAGGCGGCGTAGACCAGCTCGGGGTCGAGCTGGAGCGGGTTCGGTTCACCGGGTTCGGGATGTTCGAGAACGAAGACCTCGCCGACCCCGCCCTGCTCGGCCAGGCGGTTCCACAGCCTGTCCTCGGCGACGAGGGGCAGGGTCAGGATGACGGCGAGGTGGATGACGAGCCCCAGCACGATTCCCGCGAGGGCCCACAGCGCGAGGCGGATCATGTGCAGCTCTCCCGTGTGATCGCGGGGAGCGTCGAGACGCCGGAGCCGACGCCGCCGAAGAAGGATGCGTCGTAGAAGGTCAGGACGAGCCGGAACGGGCCGTCGCCGGCGATATGCAGCCAGTTGCCGGGGAGGAGGCCGGTGCCGACATTGATGACGGCCGTGCCGTCCTGCGCGCGGGCTAGGCGCTGGCTGTGCATGGCGAGGGGCGCGTTTTCCGCGGCGACATTGGAGCCGTCCGCCGTCGTGGCGCGCAGGGTCCAGAAGGTGGCGACGGGCGTTTCGCCGGCCACGCGATAGCTGCAATCGCGGGTGAGGCGCCGGCCGGACCCGTCATGGGTCGCGGTGAAGCGGATGCCTTCGCCCTGACCGAGCTGCAACGCCGCCTCGCGGGCGAGCCAGGCGGCGGTATAGGGATCGGGTTCGGGGGAGCCGGCATTGGGCCAGGTTTCCCAGGCGCCGTGGTTGAAGGCGCCGAGATGGCGCCCGTCGACCACGGCATAGGTGCTCAGGCCGAACCCCACCGCCAGCGCGATGGCGGCCATCGTCAGGAGATGCAGAATCAACCGCAAGGAACTCAGGACCTTCCGCCGGTTTCGGACATGGCGGGTGTGGCGCTGGCCGCGGTGGCCGGGGTGCTTTCTATGGCGGTGCGGAGCTTGTCCGCGATATCGACGAGCTTGTCCGCGGCTTCGGGCTGCAGCGTGGGCGGGCGTTCGGCGATGATCTCGGCATCCTCGCCTTCGCCGGGCTGACGCTCGAACGGGCGCGGCTCGAAATCGACGCCGTAGACCGGCTTCACCTCGATATTGGTGTGGGCGTACTCCATGAATTTCTGCCAGATGGTGGCGGGGAGCGAGCCGCCCGTCAGCCGGTTGGTGGGGTGGTAGTCGTCATTGCCCATCCACACGGCGGCGACGTAGTTGCCGGTGAAGCCGCAGAACCATGCATCGCGATAGGACGAGGTGGTGCCCGTCTTGCCCGAGGCCGGCACGCCCTCGACCTGGGCACGGCGGCCTGTGCCGTTGGCGACGACGTTGCGCATCATCATGTTCATGTCGCGCACGATACGCTCGGACAGGACCCGTTCGCGCGGTGCGGCCGGTCTGGCGTCGAAGACCGCTTCCCCGCGCAGGGTGGAGATACGGGAGATGCCGAAGGCCGGGTTCTTGAAGCCGCCATTGGGGAAGACGGAATAGGCCTGGGTCATGTCGAGCACGCTGACCGAGGCGACGCCGAGCGCCAGCGAGCGGGTGACCGGGAAATCGCTGGTGATGCCGAGCCGGTGGGCCATGTCGGCGATGGGCCCGCGGCCGGTTTCGACCGACAGGCGCACGGGCACGGTGTTGATCGAGCGCGTGAAGGCGTTGAGCAGCGTGACCCGGCCGCTATAGGAGCGGCCGTAGTTCTGCGGGCACCAGTCGCCGATGCAGACCGGACGGTCGGAGATGACGCGCGCGGGCGTGTCGCCGAGAACCTCGAAGGCGGTGGAGTAGACGAAGGGCTTGAAGGCGGAACCGGGCTGGCGCGTGGAGTTGGTGGCGCGGTTGTACTGGCTCTTGCCGTAGTCGAGCCCGCCGACCATGGCACGCACGGCGCCGGTGAGGTCCGTGACGACCATGGCGGCCTGGCTGACATCGTATTGCTCGCCGCTTTCGCGAATGACCGAGGCGACCGCTTCCTCGGCGTAGGACTGCAGGACCGGATCGATGGTGGTGCGGACGGTGAAACCGATATCGTCGCGGCCGGCGATGTGCTTCTTGGTGTTCTCGTAGGCCCAGTCGAGGAAGTAGTTGGGCGAGTCGACCTCGTGCGAGCGGTCGATGGGTGTCGCCGGATTGCGGCGGGCCGCGGTGACCTGGCCCTCGGTGAGGAATCCGGCCTGGATCATGTTGGTCAGCACCTCGTTGGCGCGGCCGCGGGCGGCGGCGAGGTCGACATGCGGAGCGAAGCGCGTGGGCGCCTTGAACAGGCCGGCCAGCATGGCGGATTCGGCGAGATTGATGTCCTGCACCTTCTTGCCGAAATAGTATTCGGCGGCGGCGGTGACCCCGATATTGCCCCCGCCCATATAGGCCCGGTCGAGATAGAGCTTGAGGATCTCGTCCTTGGTGTAGTGGGCCTCGAGCCAGAGGGAGAGGTAGGCTTCGTTGATCTTGCGCTCGAAGGTCTGCTCGGGTGTCAGGAACAGGTTCTTGGCGAGCTGCTGGGTGATCGAGGAGCCGCCCTGGACCACGTCGTTGGCCTGAACGTTGGAGACGAGGGCGCGCAGGGTGCCGATGACGTCGATGCCGAAATGTTCGTAAAAGCGCCGGTCCTCCGTGGCCAGGGTCGCCTTGATGAGGTTGTCGGGGAGCTTGTCGAGCGCGACGGAATCGTCGGCGCGGCTGCCGCGACGGCCGATCTCGTTGCCGTAGCGATCGACGAAGGTCACCGCGTATTCGGCGGCGCGGTTGAACTCGCCCGAGGCCGTGGCATCGAAGGCGGGGATGGCCAGCGCGAGCATGAGCATGGCGCCGGCGACGCCCAGGCTCAGCGCGTCGGAAAGGACCTCGGCGACGGCGCGCCGCATGCCGGAGACGTGAAAGACCGACATGATGTCGTAAAAGCGCGTCCAGCCGCGCCCCAGCGCCTGGAAAAAGTCATACAGCGAGGAATCCAGCCACGCGTCCGCCTGCAGCAGACGGCTGGACTTGCCGCGTTTCCTCTTGACGTAGAACGGGTCCTGCACCGATTACCTCTCAGGGGCCCCTGCCTCCATTGTGAAGTGTTCATATCAGGGGGCGGGCTGGCAAGGAACAATCGCTTTCATTGTTACCATTCCCGGCGGATATGATAGGGGACGGGCATGGCCTTTTGGGAAGACAAGCCGCTCGAGGAGATGACGCCCACGGAGTGGGAAGCGCTTTGTGACGGCTGCGGGCGGTGCTGCCTGATCAAGCTCGAGGACGAGGACAGCGGCGAGATCATCACCTCGGACGTGCATTGCCGGCTGCTGGACGGGGAGAGTTGCCGGTGTACCGATTATGCCAATCGCAAGCGGCACGTGCCGGACTGCATCAAGCTGACGCCGGAGAAGGTGCGCGAGATCGGCTGGATTCCCACGACCTGTGCCTATCGGCGGCTGGCCGAGGGCAAGGGGCTGGCGTGGTGGCATCCGCTGGTTTCGGGCGATCCCGAGACGGTCGTGCAGGCGGGCGTTTCGGTGCGCGGCAGGACCGTGGACGAGAAAGCGGTGAAACCGGGGGACTGGGAGAAGCATGTCGTCGACTGGCCTGAATGGGACCCGGAGGGGTGAGGAGGGTGCCGTGCCGCCAGGCCCCCTCACCCGGCGCTTTGCGCCGACCTCTCCCCCGGGGGGAGAGGTAAGGGTGCCGGTGCCTTCCGTCGTGGGAGGAAAGGCTTTAGGCTTCGGTATGAACGGGGTCTGATCCGTTTTCGGATGGAGGGCGTGTGCAGCGGACAATTGCGGTGCTGACCGGCGATATCGTCGGCTCGGGCGATCTGCCGGCGGGTGATCTGGACCGGCTGTTCGCCGCGGTCGACGGGGCCGTGGCGGCGATGGCGGGATGGCCGGATGCGCCGGAGCTCGTGTCGTGGTCGCGGTATCGCGGGGATGGCTGGCAGCTCGTTCTGGGGCGGCCGGAGTGGAGCTTGCGGGCGTGCCTGTTCGTGCGGGCGGCGATCCGGGCGGCGCATGCGGATTTCGAGACGCGGGCCGGGGTGGGGATCGGCGCGGCCGGGGATATGCGCGGCGGCGATGTCGGCTCCTCGGTCGGTGAAGCGTTTCAGCGCTCGGGGCGGTGCCTCGACGGGTTGAGGAAGCATTTTCTGTTCGGCGTGGATGCCGGGCCGGAGGACGGGCTGCTTGAGAGCGTCTTCGTTCTGGCGGATGCGCTGTCGCGCGGCTGGACGGCGCGGCAGGCCGAGGTGCTCGGGCATCTGCTGGCGCCGGACGCGCCGAACCAGGCCGATGTCGGGGCGCGGCTGTCCCCCCCGATCGGGCAGCCGGCGGTGACGGATCACTATCTCGTCGGGCACGGGCCGGCGCTTCTGGAAGCGATTGCGGCGGTCGAGGCGCGGTGAGTATTTTATCAGCTATTTGACCGATAATTCTTTATATCAGTTATTTGGCTGATAAATGGAAATATCGGTTCCATGAGTGGAGGGACGGGCATGTTCGAGACGGCGGCGGCCCTGTTTGCGGCGCACCTTCTGGCCGACTTCGTTTTCCAGACCGACTGGATGGTGGCGCGCAAGCGGCGGCCTTTGGTGTTCGGGCTGCACATCCTGATCGTCGTGGCGACGGCGGCGGTGATCGCGGGGACGCTGAGCCCGGTGCCGCTGGTCATCATCGCGGCGGCGCATGCGCTTCTGGACCTGTTCAAGCAGAGCCAGGGCGCGCGGGGGCTGACGGTGTTCGTGGTGGACCAGGCGGGGCATTTCCTCTCGGTCGTGGCGGTCGCCGCGCTGTTTCCGGGGCTGTTCGCGGCCGGGCTGTGGGGCTCGCCGCCCGCGTGGCTGCCGGCGCAATCGTTCGGAGGTGCGGCCTATCTCTGGGTGCTCATCGCGGCCTCGGGGTTCATCATGACCGTGCGCGTGGGCGGGTTCGTGGTGGACCTGTTCATCAAGCGGTTCGGGTATACGCCCAACCCGGACGATCCGGGACTGGCCGATGGCGGGTACTATATCGGCCTGCTGGAGCGGACCGTGGTGTTCCTGCTGGTGATCGCCAACCAGATCGGGGGGATCGGGTTTCTCGTGGCGGCGAAATCGGTGCTGCGCTTCGGGATCAGCCAGGAGCGCAAGACCAGCGAATACGTGATCATCGGCACGCTGGCGAGCTTCGCCTGGGCGCTGGTCGCGGCGTTTCTGACGCGCGTGGCGATGGGGCAGGTCGGAGGATAGGGGGTTGCATATGTGGCCCTATGTTGCCGCTTGCGCGGCACCCCCTCATCCGGCGCTTCGCGCCACCTTCTCCCACACGGGGGAGAAGGGAAGGCGGTTTTCGCGCGCGCCGCACGGTAAAGTCCTTCCGACGGAGAACGACCGGTTCTACTCCAGCCGCCCGCGGGCGCGGAGGACGAAGCCGATGACTTCGGCGACGGCCTGGTAGAGTTCGATGGGGATGGTGTCGTCGAGTTCGATCCCGCCCAGCGCCTCGGCGAGATGCGGGTTGGTTTCGATCATCACGTCGTTTTCACGGGCGGCGGCGATGATCTGTTCGGCGACGTAGCCATAGCCCTTGGCGACGACGCGCGGGGCCTCGCCGGTTTCCTCGTCGTATTTCAGCGCGACGGCGACCTCGCGCTCCGGCTTGCCGGTTTCATCGCTCATGACACGCTATCCACGAAGCCGCCCGAGGGCGGGGCCGCATTTTCCGGTGCGCCGTGGCGGACGTGCACGGAGCCGGGCTGAAGGCCCCGGGATTCGAGGCTCGAGACGAGTTCGGGCAGCATTTCCTCAAGTACCCCGGCGGTCTTTTCGTCCTCGGCCCAGAGCATGACGCCGGTGCGGCGGGAGCGGAAGGAGACCTTGGCGCCGACTTCGCCGAGTTCGGCGAAATTGACCGCGAACTCGACATGCCAGCCGCGCTCGGCGGTTTCGCCGCCGTCCGCGCCGTCGCGGGTGATGCGGAACTGGGCCATGCTGGTGGTATCGCCGAGGGCGAAGGGAATCTCGAAATGCCAGTCGTGGCGCTGGGCGGCCGTTTGATGGGCGCGCTGGGCGCCGTCGGGCTGGGACGAGAGCTGGAAGAGTTTCAGGCGCGACAGGGCCGAATCGGTTTGCGACAGGAGATGCCGGCCGGCTTCGCGCGCGGCGAGGCCGTCGGGAAGCGGCTGCTGCATCTGCGCCGGGGCGCGCGGGCTGGCGCCGCGCATGGGCGGGGCCGGGCGGCGGTCGGCATTGCCGGCCTGCGGCTCGTCGCCCTGGAGCCACTTGCCCAGCGCATTGCGCATGAGGAACAGGATCGCCTTCATGTCGCCCGTTTCGGCCGAGGGCCTGGCGCCCCCGGCAAGCATGGCCTCGAGAAAGACGCCGGAACGGGACACGGCCTGGCGGAGGGCTTCGGCGGTGACCTCGCCGCGGCCGAGGTCGAGGCGGGACGAGAGGAGGTGCCCGGCGGCGCGGGAAACGTCGGGCGGGAGTTCGCCCGCGCGGCCCTGCAGGCCGGTGAGGCTGGCGATGAGCGTGCCGACCGAATCCTGCCGGGCGACGGCGCTGGCGGTGGTCTGCGCGACGGCCTGCTGAACGGAGGCGGCGGTGACCGGGCCGGCCGGCAGCGCCTGTGCCGCGTGGTTGGCCGGCGCGCTCGACGGGGCGGCGGTTCCGGGTGGAGCCGGGGTGGCCGCAGCGGGGCGCTGGGGCTGATGCCGGCCCGTGAGGACGAGGCGGGGCTGGCCGCCGGAAAAGTCGGCGCGGAATTCGAGCACGGTGCCGGGCGGCGGGCGGCCGGGGATGCCGGCGGTTATCGTCTGCTGGCCGATGGCGAGCTGGCTCTGGCCGTTCGGGGCCGTTCCGGTGACCTGGCCGCTGACGAACTGGCCCGGCTGCAGGTTGAGGGCGCTTTGAACCGCCGTGGGGACGGGGATGCTCGCCTGCGGGCCCTGTGCGTTCTGGCCGGGGATGCCGGTTGCCCGGCTGGCCGTGTAGGCCGGGTAACCCGGCGCGTTGCGCGGTGCCGCGGCTGCGCCGGAGGGAGGTGCTTCGGCCTGTGCGGACGTTGCCGCGCCCGATGACAGCGTGACGGTGTCCGCCGCCGGCCGGGCAACGGTTATGTTCGTCAGGGTCGCGGGCGGCGGCGGCCGGCCTGCCGTGTTGCCCTGGCCGGTGAGGACGAGCTCGGGTTTCGCGCCGGTGCCCTCGACCAGCATTTGCAGGACCTGGCCGAGTTGCGGCTTGACGGGCAGCTCGAGCGAGATGGTCCGGTTGCCGACGCGGACCTGTGTCGCGCCGTTGGGCGTCTGCCCGACGACGCGGGCCTCGATCGCCTGGCCCACGCGCAGGCCGAGCGATTCCAGCACGCCGGAACGCGTGGGCTGGACAGGCACCTGAATATCGCTCGGGATCCGCATGGGACCGGTCCTTGGCAAGGATTTTGGCGAGGATACTAGATTCTGCGGGCAGGCGGCCAGCGCGGCCTGATCCGGTGGTTTTTCGGAGATGAATCGGCGTGCGGGACGCGGTTTTTTCGGGCGCAATTCGAGAGGGGATGTTCGAAAGCCCCGTGTGCCGGGCGCTTGAGGGATTCTATCCTCGCGTCACGGTGATCGGGTAGAGTTCGGGCATGGTCGGAGAAATGCGGCCGGGAGGCGGTGGCGCTTCGCCGGGCGGGCCGAAAGGATTTCACAATGCACTCGTCGAACTCGCCGGACTGGGCGGCCATCCGGGCCGCCTACGAGGCCAATTGCGTGCCGGTCGCGCAGATCGTGGCGGAGCACGGAATCTCGCGCTGGCGGCTGCGGCAGCAGATGCAGCGCGAGGACTGGACGCGGCGGCAGAAGCGGCAGGTGAGCGCGCGGGTGATGGTGCGGCGGCTGCTGGCGGTGCTCGACGACCGGATCAGGCGGCTCGAGGATGCCGGCGGGGAGGTGGCGCAGGACGTTGCGACGCTGAACACCATGGCGCGGACGCTGGAGAAGCTGATCGCGCTCGACAAGGTGCAGGAGAAGAAGAAACCCGATCCCAAACGCCGGCGCGAGATCGAAGAGCTCCGGCAGAAGCTGGTGGAGCGCCTTGACCGTCTTGAACCGCAATAATCGGACGCGTGTCGCGAGGCTCAAGGAGGAAGAGGCAGAGAAGCTCGGACGCGACTGGGCGATATGGGCACGGGACGAGCAATGGCCCCCACGCGGCGACTGGACGACCTGGCTTTTGATCGGCGGGCGCGGGTCGGGCAAGACGCGGGCCGGGGCCGAATGGGTGCGGCGGCTGGCGACGGGGCCGAAGCCGGTAACGCCCATCGCGCTGGTCGGCGAGACGATGGCGCAGGCGCGGGCGGTGATGGTCGAGGGGGAAAGCGGGCTCTTGAACATCGGGCCGGCGGATGCGCGGCCCGTTTTCGAGCGGGGGCGCAACAAGCTGGTCTGGCCCAACGGGGCGGAGGCCGAGTTGATGTCGGGCTCCGAGCCGGGGCGGTTTCGGGGGCCGCAGTTCGCCGCCGCCTGGTGCGACGAGATCGCCAAGTGGCCGAACGCCGAGGCGGCATGGGACATGTTGCAATTCGCGCTGCGGCTGGGGGAGCGGCCCCGGCAGATGGCGACGACGACGCCCCGGCCGACGCGGTTGGTCAAGCGGCTGCTGGACGACGAGCGGACGGCGGTGACGCGCATGCGCACCGACG
>CAZNHG010000053.1:0-7707 GCA_964572555.1 uncultured Devosiaceae bacterium
AGCACATGTGCAGGAAGTTTGCCGCATAATCGAGGTCGTTGCGCGGATACACGAAGGGCTGGCCCACGGAGTACTTGTACGCCATCGCAACGATGGTAGGCAGCTTGGCGATCATGCGGATCGAGGCGATCTCGCGCTGCTCGGAATCGTTGATGTCGGTGGAGTCGTGGTAGAACGCCGCCATGGCGCCGACCACGCCACATACTATAGCCATCGGGTGCGCGTCGCGCCTGAAGCCGCGGTAGAAATACTGCATCTGCTCATGCAGCATGGTGTGGCGCGTTACGCGCTCCTCGAAGTCCTCGAGTTGTGCCTTGCTGGGCAGTTCGCCATAGAGAAGCAGGTAGCAGACCTCGATGTACCTGCTCTGCTCGGCGAGTTCATCGATGGAGTAGCCGCGGTACAGAAGCTCACCCTTGTCGCCGTCGATATAGGTGATGTCGCTGTCGCAAGCGGCGGTCGAGGTGAAACCGGGATCGTAGGTGAACATGCCCGTCTGGGAATAAAGCGACCGGATATCGATGACAGAGGGGCCGGCGGAGCCGTCCATGACGGGGAACTCGTAGGTTTCGTCGCCAATGGTTAGTTTGGCTGATTTGTCCGTCATCAGGTCGCCTCCATGCACTTGTTGAAAAACCGACTTTGGCACGTGCCCGGGGCCGGACGGGCCGCGAAGGAATGTCGTTCCTTGAACTGCCCGGCTTCGGTACCCGATTTACCGGCGCGGCGCAACTCAACAAGCCCTTTCAGGCGGTTGTGTCGCGACCGAGTTATTGCGTCCCCGCCTGATCGGCCAGCCGCGCCAGGGACTCGTCACGTCCAATCAGGGCCATGACTTCGAACACGCCGGGCGAGACGGTTCGGCCCGTCAAGGCCGCACGCAGTGGCTGAGCCACCTTGCCAAGCTTGGTGTCCCGCGCCTCGGCGAAGGCACGCACGCTGGCGCCGATGGAATCTGTCGTCCATTCCGCCTCGGCCTCCAGAATGGCCGCGACCTCGGCGATCATGGCGCGCGTGTCGGCGGTGAGCTGTTTCTGGGCCTTCTCGTCGATTTCCAGCGGCCGTTTCGCATAGATGAACTGCGCCAGATCGAGCAACTCCAGCACCGTCTTGGCGCGCGGCTGAAGTTCGGGCAGGGCGGCGAGCACCGTCTCGCGGTTGGCGGTCAGACCGGCGTGATCCTCCGCCCTCTCGACCTCTTCGGCAGTCGCCAGCATGACCTCGTAGAGATATGCGGGATCGGCCTCACGGATATAGTGGCCGTTGATGCTCTCGAGCTTGGTGAAGTCGAAGCGCGCGGCACCCTTGTTCAGGTCACCCAGCTCGAACCAGGACACCATCTGATCGGTCGAGAAAATCTCGTCGTCCCCGTGCGCCCAGCCCAGGCGCGCCAGATAGTTGCGCATGGCCGCCGGCAGATAGCCCATCTTACGATAGGCGTCGACGCCCAGCGCGCCATGGCGCTTGGACAGCTTGGCGCCGTCGGGTCCGTGAATGAGGGGGATGTGCGCCATGTCGGGCACGTCCCAGCCCAGCGCCTGATAGATAACGATCTGCCGGGCTGCATTGGTCAGATGATCGTCGCCACGGATGATGTGGGTGACGCCCATGTTGTGATCGTCGACGACGACGGCCAGCATGTAGGTCGGCGACCCGTCCGAACGCAGGATCACGAAATCGTCGAGATGCTCGCCCTTGAACACCACCTCGCCCTGAACGTGATCGTTCACGACGATCTCACCCGTTTGCGGCGCCTTGATGCGGATGACCGGGTCGACGCCTTCCGGCGCCTCGGACGGATCGCGGTCGCGCCAGCGGCCGTCATACTGCGGCGGCTTGCCCGCGGCGCGGGCCTCTTCGCGCATCTGGGCCAGTTCTTCCTGGGACGCGTAACACTTGTAGGCCTGACCACTCTCGAGAAGCTGGCGCGCCACCTCGGCATGCCGCTCGGCCTGTGCGGCCTGCGAGACCGGCTCGCCGTCCCACCCGAGGCCGAGCCAGCTCAGGCCGTCAAGGAGAGCGTCGACGGCTTCGCTGGTCGAGCGCGCGCGATCGGTATCCTCGATGCGCAACAGCATCTTGCCGCCGGTGTGCTGCGCATAGGCCCAGTTGAACAGAGCGGTACGCGCACTGCCAATATGCAGGAAGCCGGTGGGCGAGGGAGCGAAGCGGGTAACGACGGGCTTGGACATGATGTTCCGGGCACTTGGTTTTCAACGCGGCACGTGTGTAGCATAGGCGCCAACAAGCGCAAGTGCGGGGGAGCGCGTTGAGCGAGGGAACTGGGGGCACCGGGGGAACCCGCACGTTCGATGCGCCGTCGTCTGCATCGGCGCGTTCATTTCGCGTACCCGGTGTGCGGGCGCTCGGGCGGTCGTTTCAAGCGGCCCTGGAAGAGCGCCGGCTGATTGCCGCACTGCCGTTTCTGGCGATCGCGGGGCTCATCGTGAGCCGAAATCTGGCCGCTGATCCGTATCCCGTGGCGCTGATGCTCGTTGCAGTGGCGCTGACCGGCGCAATTGCATTGGCGCGGCACCGCATTGTCATGCTGCGGGTGACAGTCGCGGGGATGGCGTTCTGGATCGGATTCAGTCTTCTGACGGTGCACGGCACCCTGTTCGGCACCGGAATGCTGGCCTGGCCGGCCTATGGGGACTACACGGCGACAGTGGAGCGCGTGCTCGATGGGGGGCCGGTGGCGCAGCGGGTCATCGTCTCGGATATCGTGGCCGGTGCCGACGCCCGTGACCTGCCGATCCGTTCGGCGCGGCTCTATCTGCGCGATGCACCGCCGCTGGCGGCCGGTGACACGATTACCGGTGCGTTCCGTATCGCGCCCGTGCCGAGCCCGATCACGCCGGGCGGGTACGACCCGCAGTTCCAGGCCTATTTCGACGGAATTGGCGCCTATGGCAGCGCCATCGGGCCGGTCACGGTCGAGGCGAGGGGCGGGGAGAGTTGGCGCGCCATCGTCGACGGCCTGCGTCATGAGATCGGGCGGCGGATCGATGCGGTTCTGTCGCCGCCGGAAAGCGGCATTGCGCGCGCCCTCACCGTAGGGGATCAAAGCCGGATCTCCGACGAGACGCGCGAGACGATGGCAACGGCGGGCCTTGCCCACGTACTGGCGATATCGGGCCTTCACCTCACGCTTGTCGCCGGTGGTGTATTCGCTCTGACGCGCATGGGATTGGCCCTGTCCTACACGCTCGGCCAAAGGTTCGATCTCAAGAAAGTGGCCGCTGTTGCCGGGATCGTGGCCGCGCTCGTCTATCTGACGCTATCGGGCGCGAGTGTGTCGGCAACGCGCGCAACGATCATGCTCACCCTGGTGTTCGGTGCGGTTCTGGCCGGACGACGGGCGCTGACCATGCGCAATGTTGCCATTGCGGCCATCGCGCTCATCGTCATCGATCCCGCCAGCGTGTTCCGACCCAGCTTCCAGCTGTCGTTCTCGGCCGTTGCGGCCCTGGTCGGCGTTTACGAGATGATGCGCGGGCGTGGCGAGCTCCGCACGGGCCTGTGGGCGCGGGTGTGGCAATTCTTCTGGGGGCTGGCACTGACCAGCCTCATCGCCGGTGCGGCGACGGCTCTGTTCGCGGCCTATCATTTCCAGCAGACGGCGCCGCTGGGCGTTCTGGGCAATCTCGTCGCCCTGCCACTGGTGGCGTTCGTGGTGCTGCCCGCGGCGTTCGTCGCCGTGCTTGTCATGCCGTTGGGGCTGGAACCGCCCTTCCTGCATGTCATGGCCTGGGGCACCCGGCGGATTCTGGATGCGGCGCATGTCATCGCCGCCTGGAGTGCCGATATTGCGGTGAGCCCACTTTTGACACCCGTTTCGCTGGTGATCGCCTTCGCGGCCCTCGGCTGGTTCGCGTTCCTGTCTAACAGGTGGCGCTTCGCCGGTCCGGGTGCCGCGCTTGTGCTCATCGCCCTGTTCGGTCTCGACCGGCCGCCCGACATCATGATCGCGGACACGAGCAAGGCCGTTGCCGTGCGGACAAGCGAGGGAATGGCGCTCATTTCGGGGCGAGCACCGAGCTTCGCAACGGATGCCTGGAGCGAGACCTATCAGATGCCGATCGCCAAGCGGCTGGAGACGCTGAAATGCGATGGCTTGGGGTGTATCGCACGCAGTCCTGCCGGCTTCACCGTTGCACTCGTGGAGCAGAGTCCCGCCTTTGCCGAGGATTGCTGGATGGCCGATGTCGTCATCACGCGGGACGATGCGCCGATGACCTGCCGGCGGGCAACGCAGGTCATCGATAGCACGGACCTGGAGAGCGGCGGCGTTCACTGGCTGCGCTGGAACGCGGCCGCGGAGAGATTCGCGATCCGCCCTGCCATCACCCGAACGAACCGCCCCTGGCGGCTGCCGCGCTAGAGTTCTTTCATTGTGACAAAGTCACAACGAAAGCCCCAAGTCTTTGAGTGGTCACGTATTCGCTTGCGCGGACCTTCGGTTCGAACCGCAAAAGTGGTGCCCACTTTTGCTGAAAGCGCTCTAGATTCTGACCGGCATCTCCGGCGATCCGGGCACATCGACGCGGAGGCTGAACACGCTCCCGGCATGGGGCTGGTCCGCCAGCTCGCCGGGGCTGAGTTCCGCACGGGCCGTCGTAATATAGAGTGTTTTGAGATCGGCTCCGCCGAAAGCCGGGCAGGTGACATTGCTCGCGGGAACATCCACCACCATGTCGATTGCTCCGTCGGGCGCGTGCCGTACGACGCAGCCGCCGCCCCAGCGTGCGGTCCAGATGTAGCCCTGGCTGTCGGTCACGGCGCCGTCGGGCAGGCCGCGGTGGCCGGTTGTGTCGAGCAGCTCTTCCCAATCGCCGGCCGGCGCTCCCGTATCGCGGTCGAGCGGGCACCTCAGGAGCTTTCCGGTCGGGGTGTCGGCCCAGTAGGCGAAGCTGCCGTCCGGTGCGAAGCAGGTCGCGTTGGGTACGTGAATGCCGGACATCAGCGTTTCGATATTGCCATCCCGGTAGCGATAGACCGACCCGCCCATCCTGTCGCCGGACTGGCTCATGGTCCCGATCCAGAAACCGCCGGCGCGGTCGACCCGGCCGTCGTTGGAGCGGGTGTCGGTGTTGTCCGCCTCGAGCGGCACGACCGTCTCACGCTTGTCGCTGTCGGGGAAGAAGCGGACCAGTCCGGTCGCCGTGGCGACCAGAAGGCTCTCCCCGTCGACGACGGCGGCGGCGCTGACAGGCTCGTCGAACTGCCATGTGTCGAGCAGCTCGCCCGCCGCGTTGGCGCTGTGCAGGCGATGGCCGTTGATGTCGAACCAGAACAGCTCGTTACGCAGGTGGTGCCAGATGGGGCCTTCCCCCAGATCGTTGCGGCAATCGATGAACAGGTCGGCTTGGCGGTTGGTCACTTGGCATGCTCCAGGTCGTAGGCCCTGACGGCCGCGGCGGCACGTTCGGCGACGTCGCTTGCCGCGAATCCGGGCTTGTAGATGTAGCTTCCCAGTCCGAAGCCGGCGCATCCGGCTGCGAAATACTGGTCGAAATTGTCGGGGGTGGCGCCGCCAACGGCATAGAGCGGCATGTCGGGCGGCAGGACAGCCTTCATGGCCTTGATTCCGGCAGGGCCCAGCACTTCGGCTGGGAAAAACTTGAGCCCGTCCGCGCCGGCCTGTACGGCCCTGAACGCCTCCGAGGGCGTGAATACGCCGGGATAGGAGGCAAGGCCCAGTTCCTTGGTCTGCTCGATGACCTCCTCGTTGCAGTCGGGCGAGACGATGAATTCGCCGCCGGCCTCGGCGACGTCGTCGACCTCGGCGGCAACGGTCACGGTGCCAGCGCCGATCATGGCCTTGTTGCTGAATTCGCCGGCTGCGCGCTCGATGGAGACCAGAACGTCGGGGGAGTTGAGCGGTACCTCGATCATGGTGATCCCGGCATCGATGAGGCTCTTGCACACGAACAGGATTTCATCCGGTGCGATGCCGCGCAGGATGGCGATAAGGTCGCGATGGGCGGTCATTTGATCTGCTCCCGTGCTGCCGTCAGGCCTGCCAGTGTCGCGTCGGCGACGTCGACGGTTTCGGATGGTGCGCCCAGCATGTCGAGGGCGCGGGCGTAGAGCCGGCACAGGCGGGCCGAGCCGATGAGCTGGATCGGCCCGGAGCCGATCCAGTCGCGGTGCCCTGCGGTTTCAGCACCGACGAGAAGGCCGGAAAGATATCCGGCACACCAATGCGGCGACTTGCCGGCGACGAGCCCCGCGGCGCGCGTGCGGAACAGCTTGCCCGTCAGTTTTTCGGGTGAGCGCGTACCCGCTTCGAGGCCGGCTGCGATACCGTCCTCGGTGTCGGCGCCGACCGGGTCGTCGGGCAGGGTGTGCCGCAGGACGGAGTGGGTACGCAGCACATCGAACAGTTCACCGGTCAGCGCGGTGGCGAAACCGGTGACGATGCTATCGGCAACGCTGACCCACTTCGAATGCGTGCCCGGCATGCAGACCGTGCCGGCGAAGCCGGGCTTCAGGGTAAGCAGGCCGAGAATCTGGGTTTCTTCGCCGCGCATGACGTCTTCTGCGCCGGGGGTGCGCTGGCATACGCCGGAAAGGATTCGCGGGCGCAGGCGATCGTCGGGCATGTCCGGGGCGACGGCGTGCTGGCCGAGTCGCGACAGGTCGGCGGGCATCTCGATATAGGGTGCTTCGCGCCAGCCCTGCCTGGCCCCGGCCATCCCGCAAATGAGGACGTCGACCGGATCGTGTGCGCCCTCGATCCAGTCGCCGGCCAGGCCGGTCAGGGCGCCGGGGTACTCGGGCGCTGTCAGCCGGGCCATCCCTCGATCCGATTCGGCCGAGTCGAGAACCCTGCCTTCATCGGAGAGGGCCCATGCCCTGAGATTGGACGTTCCCCAATCCACCGCGATCCAATGCGCTGTTGTCACGTATCCTCCCTCGGTTCGTTGCCGGGCGTGTCGCCGCCCCTTGTCGCGCGTAACCTAACGCCAAGCCCGGCACGCTGCCATAGTTGCCTGACAATCTTAGTTTTCTTTATCCAATGGGTTCCCACTTTTCCCCCGGATGCTCTAGAACAGGAAAGACATGATGCGCCGGTCTGAGGAGGGTCGGCACCGAGGAGTTACGATGACCAAGCAAGACGGCAAGTTGCGCTCGCGGGCGTGGTTCGACAATCCCGACAACCCGGACATGACCGCGCTTTATCTTGAGCGCTATCTGAACTACGGCATTTCGCGGGAGGAGCTGCAATCGGGCAAGCCGATCATCGCGATCGCGCAGACCGGCTCCGATCTTTCGCCATGCAATCGCCACCACATGGTGCTCGCGGAGCGCGTGCGCGAGGGCATTCGTGAGGCGGGCGGTATCGCGATCGAGTTTCCCGTTCACCCGATCCAGGAGACTGGAAAACGCCCCACGGCGGGGCTCGACAGGAACCTTGCCTATCTCGGGCTCGTGGAGCTTTTGTACGGCTATCCGATTGACGGGGTGGTGCTGACGATCGGGTGCGACAAGACCACGCCGGCCATGCTCATGGCGGCGGCTACCGTCGACATTCCCGCCATCGCCCTTTCGGTGGGGCCCATGCTCAACGGCTGGTTCCGCGGCGAGCGCACGGGCTCGGGCACGATCGTGTGGAAGGCCCGCCAGATGATGGCGGCCGGCGAGATCGGCTACAAGGAGTTCGTCGAACTCGTGGCCTCGTCCGCGCCGTCGACCGGCTAT
>CAZNHG010000053.1:7717-14556 GCA_964572555.1 uncultured Devosiaceae bacterium
GATGGGAACGGCGACGACGATGAACTCGCTCGCCGAGTCGCTCGGCATGCAGTTGCCAGGCTCGGCGGCCATTCCGGCTCCGTATCGCGACCGGCAGGAAATTTCCTGGCGCACCGGCAAGCGCATCGTCGACATGGTGCATGAGGATCTCAAGCCCTCGGACATCATGACCAAGGACAACTTCCTCAATACCATCGTGGTGAATTCGGCTATCGGTGGGTCCACCAACGCGCCGATCCATATCAACGCCATCGCCCGGCATGTCGGTGTCGAACTCGATATCAAGGAGTGGCAGCAGTATGGGCACGAAATTCCGCTGCTGGTGAACCTGCAGCCGGCCGGCGAGTATCTCGGCGAAGACTACTATCGTGCCGGCGGTGTGCCGGCGGTGGTCAACGAATTGATGAAACAGGGGTTGATCCGCGAGAATGCCCCGACAGTGAACGGCAAGAGCATCGGCGAGAACTGCCGCGGTGTCGAAATCGCCAACGAAGACGTCATCCGGCCGTTCGACAAGCCCTTGCGCAAGCGGGCCGGCTTTCTGGTGCTCAGCGGCAACCTGTTCGACAGCGCCATCATGAAGTCGAGCGTGATCTCGGAGGAGTTCACCAAGCGCTACCTGTCCAATGCCGACGATCCCTGGGCGTTCGAGGGCAAGGCGGTGGTGTTCGACGGGCCGGAGGACTATCACCATCGGATCGACGATCCCGCGCTCGATATCGATGAGCACACGTTACTGTTCATCCGCGGGGCAGGGCCCATCGGCTATCCCGGCGCTGCGGAGGTCGTGAACATGCGGCCGCCCGATTACCTGATCCGCAAGGGAATAACTTCACTCGCCTGTATCGGCGACGGCCGGCAGTCGGGGACCTCGGGCTCGCCGTCGATTCTCAATGCGTCGCCGGAGGCGGCCGCCAATGGCGGGTTGGCAATCCTGCGCACGGGCGACCAGGTCCGCATCGACCTCAACAAGGGCGAGGCGAATATCCTGATATCGGACGAGGAGTATGCCGCGCGCCGCAAGGAGTTGCTGGACAATGGCGGGTACAAGTATCCCGCCAGCCAGACGCCCTGGCAGGAAATGCAGCGCGATGTCGTGGGACAGCTCGGCGAGGGCGCCGTGCTCGAACCCGCGGTCGAGTATCAGCGCATCGCCCGGACCAAGGGCATTCCGCGCGACAACCACTAGGTTTCGCCACAAATGAAAGGGCCGCCAAACGGCGGCCTTTTTCACGTCAGCCGATGGCGACGCGGCGTATGTGGGCGAGCGCGCGCAGGTAGACCGGATGTCCGTCGGGATTGGGGACCATCTCGAGCGGCTGCCAGTGAAAGGCCGTTTCCTCGCCATCCTCGTTCTCCGGCGTGAATTCCCAGTGATCAGGCAGATCGTCCGCGATGCAGACGATGAAGTGCCACATCTGGGTGTCGGCGATGGTGTCGCTCTCGTCGAGCGTCTTGACCACGCGCGCGTCCACAATTCCGGCTTTCGCCGCCAATGTACGCACGGCCGCGCTCTCGGGGGCTTCCTCGGCGCCGACTGTGCCGGACAACACCTGCATGCCCATGATCGGGTGCCGGACCACGAGGATTTCAACCACCCCGTCCTGGTCCCGCAAAACGACCGGACAGACCTTCTGGCTTTGCTCCGCCAACGGTTCTCCTAGTACCTGCGCAACAATCCCACGAGACGTCCCTGCACCTTAACACGGTCGGGGCCGAAAATGCGCGTCTCGTAGGTGGGATTGGCCGCCTCGAGAGCGACGGAGTTGCCCTTGCGCCGCAACCGCTTGAGGGTGGCCTCCTCGTCATCGACCAGTGCGACAACGATATCACCGCTGTTGGCAGAGGGCTGCTTATGGATGAGAACCGTATCGCCGTCGAAAATGCCGGCATCGACCATCGAGTCGCCACGCACCTCGAGGGCATAATGTTCGCCGCTTCCCAGCATTTCGGGGGGGACGGAAATGGTGTGCGAGTGCGTCTGGATGGCTTCGATGGGCACGCCCGCGGCGATGCGACCCATGACGGGGATCGATGCGGGGCGGCTCGCGTCGTTGTCCGATGCCGTCTCGCGCGGGGCGGGGGATGCCGCCTTGCCGAGATTGCCCTCGATGACGCTGGGTTCGAAACGGGCCTTGCGCCCGCCGAGCGAGGGATTCATGGAATCGGGCAGCTTGAGCACTTCCATGGCGCGCGCCCTGTTGGGCAGGCGGCGCAGGAAGCCGCGCTCCTCCAGCGCAGTGATCAGCCGGTGGATGCCGGACTTGGAGCGCAGATCGAGCGCTTCCTTCATTTCATCGAACGAGGGTGGGATACCCGTCTCCTTCATTCGATCATGAATGAACATGAGTAGCTCGTGTTGCTTGCGCGTCAGCATCGGGTCCCCCTTCGCGGGAATCGGAACATAGACGGAACGACAATAGCTGTTCCGCTTATGTTCTGCAAGCTGGAGGTAAAGATTGCGCTAATTGGCGCGCAGGGGGATGACGTCGACGATTTCGCCGGCCGGCATTTCCTCGGCATCCTCACGATGAACGATCAGCGCGTTGGCCTGGGCGAGGGAGGACAGGTGGGCGCTGTCGGTCTCCCTGATCGGACGCACTGCCGAGATACCGCCTTCCCTGGCCGCTATCACACCACGCACGAAATGCCGGCGCGGGCCGTTGGCGGGCAGGGCGCTCGCCAGCGGCAGGCGCAGGCGCGGTCCCAACGGAGAACGGGAGCCGCCCAGAGCCCGCAATGCCGGGGTGACGACGGTCGTGGCGGTGACCATGGCCGAAACGGGATTGCCGGGCAGCCCGAAGACGAGCTTGTTGCCGATCTTGCCGAACATCAACGGCTTGCCGGGCCGCATGGCGATCTTCCAGAAGTCGATCTCGACGCCGAGCGATTTCAGAACCGGCTGAACGAGGTCGTGATCGCCAACGCTCGCGCCGCCGGTCGTGATGATGACGTCGGCATCGCTGGAAAAGGCTTCCTCCAGCTTTGTGCGCAGGCTTTCCTCGTCATCCATCGCGATGCCGAAGTCACGCACCGCCGCCGCTTGCGGAGCCAGAAGGGTGGAAAGAGCAACGGAGTTGGAGGCGATGATCTGGTCGGGCGAAAGCTGGAGACCGGGCTCGACCAGCTCGTTACCGGTGGCCAGAATGCCGAGGTTGGGCTTGCGATAGACGGCGAGTTCGGCGTTGTTCGCGGCGGCGGCGAGGGCGATGGCCGCCGGTGTCAGGGGTTCTCCGGCGCGCAGGACGTCCTGACCTTCCTCGAAGTCCTGTCCCTTTGAGCGAACGTGATAGCCGGGCTCGACCGGCTCGACGAACATCACCTTGGTGCCGCGCGGGGCGGTTTTTTCCTGCATCACCACCGTATCCGCCCCTTCGGGCAAGGGGGCGCCGGTGAAGATGCGCACGCATTCGCCTTGGGAAATCCGGCCGTCGAAGCCGGCGCCGGCCTGTGAAGTGCCGATCATCTCCAGCGTCACGCCGGGTTTGACGTCCTCGCCGCGCACGGCGTAGCCGTCCATCGCGCTGGCGTTGAACGGCGGTTGGCTGGTTCTTGCTGCTACGGGGGCGGCCAGGATGTGGCCCGCTGCTTGTTCCAACGGCATATGCACGGCGCCCAACGGCTCGGCGTAGGCCAAAACGCGTTCGAGGGCTTCGTCGAGGCTGATCATTGCTCCCCGCGCCTGAAGGTGCCGGAGGCGCCGCCGGTTTTCTCTTCGAGCCGGACCTCGGAGACGGTCATCTCCCGGTCGATGGCCTTGGCCATGTCGTAGAGCGTCAGCGCCGTCGTGGAGGCTGCCACGAGCGCTTCCATCTCGACGCCGGTGCGGTCCGTCGTCTCGGCGCTGGCGGTTATGGCGATGATGCCGGGTGTGTCCGTGCGGTCGATATCGACCTCCACGCTCGTGAGGGCGATGGCGTGGCACAGCGGGATGGTTTCCGGTGTCCGCTTGGCCGCCATGATGCCGGCTACGCGGGCGATGGCCAGCGCGTCGCCCTTTTTCAGCTCGCCGCCGAAGATCACGTCCACCGTTTCAGGCTTCGCGACGAGGCGAGCCGAGGCGACCGCGCGGCGGCGCGTCACGTCCTTGCCGCCCACGTCGACGACACGGGCCTCGCCCTTTTCGTTGAGGTGGGTGAGCGAGTCCCTGGCCATCTCAACCCTTGCCGGTCAGCAATTGCACGGTGGCGGCTGTCACGTCGTCCCGGCGCATGAGGCTCTCGCCGACCAGGAACGTGCCGATCCCGGCGCCTGCCTCGAGTTCGCGCATGTCGTCGTGGGTGAAGATGCCGCTCTCGCTGACGAGCACGACGTCCCCGGGCACGCCGGCGGCGAGATCGATGGAGGTTTCGAGACGCGTTTCGAAGGTGCGCAGATTGCGGTTGTTGATCCCGATGAATTTCGCGCCGAGCGCAAGCGCCCGGTCCATCTCGACGTGATCGTGAACTTCGACCAGTGCGTCCATCTTCCACTCGGCGGCGGCGTCGAGCAGGAAGCGGGCGACATGATCGTCGACCGCGGCGAGAATGATGAGGATGCAGTCCGCGCCCCAGGAGCGTGCCTCCACGACCTGGTAGGTCTCGAACATGAAGTCCTTGCGCAGAACGGGCAGGGTGGTCGCCGCCCGGGCCTCGACAAGGAACGTCGAGGCGCCCTGGAAAGACGGTTGGTCGGTCAGAACGGAAAGGCACGCCGCGCCGCCCGCTTCGTAGGCGCGGGCAATCGCTGCCGGGTCGAAATCCGGCCGGATAAGGCCCTTGGAGGGACTGGCCTTCTTGACCTCGGCGATCAGAGCGTAATCGCCCGCGGCCCGCTTGTTCTTCAGCGAGTCGACGAAACCGCGCGTGGGCGTCGCGTCGTGCGCGGCCGCCACGACCTCGGACCAGGGCTTCGCCTGCTTGGCAGCCGCGATTTCCTCGCGCTTGTAGTCGGCAATGCGGGCCAGAATGTCGTTCATACCGCGGACTCGTTGGATATTGCGACGAGCCGGTCAAGCGTGGTGCGCGCCGCGCCGCTGTCGATATGCTCGGCGGCCAGTTCAACGCCCTCCGCCAGCGTGCCGGCGCGGCCCACGATGACGAAGGAAGCGCCCGCATTCATCAGCACAACGTCGCGATAGGCGCCGGACTTGCCGTCGAGCAGCTCGCGGATCGCCGCCGCGTTGTCTTCCGGGTCGCCGCCGGCCAGGTCCTCCGGTCTGGAGCGCTGCAGGCCGACATCCTCCGGCGCAATTTCGAAGCTGCGCAGATCGCCCTCGATAATGGACGCCACGAAGGTCGGTCCCGTCGTGGTGATCTCGTCCAGGCCGTCGCTGCCGTGCACGACCCACGCCGAGGTGGCGCGGTTGGCGAGGAGGGCCGCCGCAACGGGCTCGACCCACTCCTTGTCGTAAACGCCCAGGAGATAGCGCGAGACGCCGGCCGGGTTGGATTGCGGGCCGAGCAGGTTGAACATGGTGCGCGTGCCCAGTTCGACGCGCGCCGGGCCGACATGGCGCATGGCCGGATGATGGCTGGGGGCGAACATGAAACCGATGCCGGCTTCGCGGATGCAGCGCGAGATACCGTCGGGCGGCAGGTCGAGCCGTACGCCGAGGGCCTCCAGCGCCTGCGAGGACCCCGAGCGCGAGGACAGGGCCTTGTTGCCGTGCTTGGCGACGGGGACGCCCGCGGAAGCGACTACGAGGGCCGCGCCCGTCGAAATGTTCAGGGTGCCGGCGCCATCGCCGCCCGTGCCCACGATATCGATGGCATCATCGGGCGCGTCGACGGGCAGCATCTTCTCGCGCAGGATGGAGACGGCGGCGGCGATCTCGCCCACGCTCTCGCCCTTGACGCGCAGGCCCATCAGGAACGCCCCGGTCTGCGCCGCCGTGGCCTCGCCCGACATGATGACCCGCATGGCGTTGCGCATTTCCTCGCCGGTGAGGTCGTGACCTTCGGCGATCTTCGCCAGTGCTGCCTTGATGTCCATTGCGTCCTCGTCGTGCAATCAGGCGGCGCGGTTGAGATTGAAGTCCCGCGCGATGGTGAGAAAGTTCTTCAGGATCGTGTGGCCGCCGACCGAAGCAATGCTTTCCGGGTGGAACTGCACACCGTGGACGGGCAGGGACCTGTGCTGCAGGCCCATGATCACGCCGTCATCGCAGGTGGCGGTGATTTCGAGCACTTCGGGGAACGTCTCCGGCTCGACCGCGAGCGAGTGGTAGCGCGTCGCCTCGATGCCGTTGTTCAGGCCTCGGAACACACCCTTGCCGGCATGCTCGATGCGCGAGATCTTGCCGTGCATCAGGGAGGGCGCGCGCACGATGTCGCCGCCGAAGGCCTGGCCGATGGACTGCATGCCAAGGCACACGCCGAAGATCGGAATCTCGCCGGCAAAGCGCGACACCAGGTCGAGGCAGATGCCGGCCTCGTTCGGTGTGCACGGGCCGGGCGAAAGCACGATGGCTCCGGGCGCTTTCGCGGCGATCTCGTCGAGGGTGATCTTGTCGTTGCGCCGCACGTCGAGTTCCGCGCCCAACTCACCCAAGAAGTGGACCAGGTTGTAGGTAAAGCTGTCGTAGTTATCGATGACGAGGACGTTCATTACTGCCCAATCCTGGCTTCGCCGGCATAGCGTAGCGCTTCTTCGGCGGCGCTGAAAAGAGCGCGTGCCTTGTTTTCGCATTCGAGCTGTTCGAGATCGGGCTGGGAGTCGGCGACGATGCCGGCACCGGCCTGAACGTAGAGCTTGCCCTTGTGAAGGATGGCGGTGCGCAGCACGATACAGGTATCCATGGTGCCGTCGGCGCCGAAATACCCGACGCACCCGCCATAGATGCCGCGGCGCGACTTCTC
>CAZNHG010000054.1:0-6414 GCA_964572555.1 uncultured Devosiaceae bacterium
CCTGGTCACCGCCGACACGCTGGAATTCGACGGGGTCGACCTGCAGACCCGCTCCGAGCGGCAGATGCGCGCCATTCGCGGCGCCCGCATTTCCATGGTCATGCAGGACCCGAAATTCTCGCTCAACCCGGTGATGACCGTGGGCGAGCAGATCGGAGAGGCCTTGCGGTTCCATACGCGTCTGTCTCAGCGCGACATCCGCGACCGGGTCCTGGCGATGCTGGAATCGGTGCGCATCGACAATCCCCGGCGCGTCGTCAATCTCTACCCGCACGAGCTTTCCGGCGGCATGGGCCAGCGCGTGATGATCGCCATGATGCTCATTCCCGAGCCGGACCTGCTGATCGCCGACGAGCCGACCTCGGCGCTCGACGTTTCGGTGCAATCGCAGGTACTCGACATCATCGACGAGCTGATCGAGCGCAACGGCATGGGGCTGATGCTGATCAGCCACGACCTCAACCTCGTCGCCCGCTATTGCGACCGCATTCTGGTGATGAACGCGGGTGAGGTCGTCGAGGAATGCGCGGCGCGCGACCTCACCTCCGCAACGCACCCCTATACGCGCGGCCTTCTCGATTCCATGCCGCGGATCGACGAGACCCGCGCCGAACTTCCCGTTCTCGATCGCAGCGCGTGGAGTGGCACATGAGCGCCATTCACCTTGCCGATCTCGCCGTATCCTATGGCGACACGCAGATCACCGAAGGCGTCACGCTCGACATCGCCGAGGGCGAGAGCTTCGCGCTCGTGGGGGAAAGTGGCTCCGGCAAGACGACCGTTCTCAACGCCGTCGCCGGGCTCGCCCGCGAGTGGACGGGCACCATAAGCCTGATGGGCCGCGCACACGGGCACCGAATCGATTCCGGGCTCGTCAGGACCTGCCAGATGGTGTTCCAGGACCCCTATGGCTCCCTGCATCCACGCAAAACCGTCGATGCGACGCTGAGCGAGCCCCTGGCCATTCACGGTATCGGCAATCGCGGTCAGAAGGTCGAGGAGATGCTGCAGGCCGTCGGGCTCGACCGGCGCTTCAGGTTCCGTTTCTCGCACCAGCTTTCCGGCGGCCAGCGCCAGCGCGTCGCCATCGCCCGCGCCCTGATGCTCGAGCCCAAGGTGCTCCTGCTCGACGAGCCGACCTCGGCGCTCGACGTCAGCGTGCAGGCCGAAATCCTCAACCTTTTGAAACGCCTGCGCCGCGAGCAGAACCTGACCTTCCTGCTCGTCACCCACGACCTGCCGGTCGTCTCGTTCCTGTGCGACCGCCTCGCCGTCATGCGCCAGGGCCGGATCGTCGAGGTTGCCTCGGTCGATCAACTCAAGGCCGGCACATTCGAAGATTCCTACTCCCGCGAGCTGTTCGCCGCCAGCGGCGGCGAGCTCGTCCAGACCTGATCGAAAGACGAAGAATGACCAATACCGAGATCGACGCGGCCGTCGCCGGGTTCGATGCCGCGATCGGCAAAGCCACCACAGCCGATGCTGCCTACACGGCGCTGCAGGAGCTTGTCCGGGCGGTGGTAGGCGCGAAGCTGTTCACCGTGATGACGGTCGACATGCCCGCCGAACTCGCGCGCCGTGCCTACACCAGCGATCCGGAGAACTATCCCGGCTCCGGGACCAAGCCGATCCGGTACGACGACTGGTTCGAGGTGGTGCACACCCAACGGCGGTATTTCGTCGCCAACTCGCTGAACGACATCTCGAAGGTCTTCCCCGACTACGAGCTGATCCATTCGCTGGGCTGCCAGTCGGTGGTGAACATGCCGGTCATAATCGGCGACGAGCTGGTGGCGACCGTCAACATGCTCGACACCGCCGGCCACTACACGCGCGAACGCGTCGAGCTGATCGCGCGGCACCTGTCGATCCCGGCCAAGCTGGCGTGCCTGGTGGCGCAGCGGGCGGGTTAAAGCCCGTCACCTTTCGATGAACGCACGCCGCACGCGGCGCTCAGCCAACGGGAGATGTGGGGGCATTGACCGCCAATTGGGCCGCAAATGCCCGCTTGTAGGCAGGCCTGGCTTCGCCGCGGGCGACATAGGCCGAAAGGTTCGGATATTCGTCCAGAATTCCCGACGGCCTCAGCCGTAGCAACGCGTGCACCATCATCAGGTCGCCGGCGCTGAACGCGCCGTCGAGCCAGTCGGCATCGCCAAGACGAACGGAAAGGTCGTCCAGCCGGTGACGGATGCGATCCTTGACGAGCGGCAGGCGTTCGCCGGCCCAGGGCTTGTCGCCTTCCAGGAGCTTGGCGGTCTGCAGTTCGAGAATGGGCGGCTCCACCGTGTTGAGCGTGGCGAACATCCAGGCGATCGCCCGCGCCCGGGCGTTCGCGTCGTCCGGCAGGAGGCCCGCATGGCGCTCCGCGATGTGGAGCACGATCGCCCCGGACTCGAACAGGGCGAGATCGCCTTCCTCATAGGTCGGAATCTGTCCGAACGGGTGGCGTGCGAGGTGTGTGGGCTCCTTCATCTCGGCGAACGAGGCGAGGCGGACATCATAAGGCTGCCCCACCTCCTCGAATGCCCAGCGGACACGCGTGTCGCGGGCCAGTCCCTTGCCGCCGTCGGGCGAGCGTTCGAATACGGTAATGGTGGGGTTGCCCGGCTTGGTCACGGTGACATCTCCCTTATTCAGGCTTTGACGACGCGGTAGCGGATATGGGTGGCATCCGGGGCGTCGATCACCCGGACGATTTCCAGTTCGACACGCGATGGAAGGACATCGAACAATTTGCGGCCGGCCCCGAACAGCACCGGAATCTGGTGAATCTGCAACTCGTCCAGCACGCCGGCTTCGAGTGCCTGTTGTGCCGTGTCGGCGCCGTGCACCATGACATTCCTGTCCTTTGCAGCAGCCTTGGCCTGGCTTATCGCGCTTTCGATTCCCTCGCTCACATAGGTCACCAGGGGATAATTCGCGACGGAGGGACCGGGCGGGCGATGGCTCACCACGAAGATCGGGACGCCGTGATGATCTCCGCCCCAGTGATCGACCTGCTCTGCGGTGCGCCGGCCGGATAGAACCGCCCCTGTCGCATGGACCTCGTCCACGAAATGCGCGCCCCAACCGGTCCCCTCGGCGTTGGGTGGCGGTGCCTGGAACCCGTACCACTCATGCAGACGCATGAAATCATCGCCGCCGGGGTTGCCCACTTCGTCGTTGAGACCGGCAATGTAACCGTCGAGCGACATGGACATGTAGAGGACTGAATTGGGCATGTTCGGTTTCCTCGATGCGGTTGATCGTGGGGGGTCGGTGCCGGCTGGAAACTCCGGCTCGATCTTGACTTCAAGCGTTCCCCCGCCCCTCTTCCCCACCGAACAGCATCTCAATGTAGCGGCGCAGGTGATCGATGTTGTCTGCGGCAATCGCAGCGCCGCCCGTGGCCTTGGCGAGAATGAAGGCGCCTTGGAGGACTGCCTGTGTGTGGAGCGCCAACGATTTCGCCGTCCAGCCGGGCGCCATGTT
Organism: uncultured Devosiaceae bacterium; assembly: GCA_964572555.1. GTDB lineage: Bacteria > Pseudomonadota > Alphaproteobacteria > Rhizobiales > Devosiaceae > CAZNHG01. The sequence goes on from CAZNHG010000054.1 coordinate 3,475, forward strand.
CCGGTCGCGCAGCGCCGTCGCGATATCGGCCTCCAGCGTTGCGGCGTGCCCGGTGATACTGCGCTCGCACGCTTCGCGGATCGCCGGCGTTGTCTCGTAGGTCTCCTGCACCATAGTGCCGACAAGACAGGTGAAGTCCGGTACGCCGCCCTGGAGAAGGGCCTTGCGGAAATCGATGTATGCCAGCAGGCGCTCAAGCGGGTCTGCGTGGTCGTGATAGGACGCGCCGGCGAACAGCGACCCGGTCGTTTCCGACCAGTGATCGGCGGCGGCGACGCCGAGTTCGTCCTTGCTCTTGAAGTGGTGGAAGAACGCCCCCTTGGTGACGCCGGCGGCCGCGCAGAGTTCATCGACAGTGGTGGCCGAATAGCCCCTGGTGCGTATCAGCGTCACCGCGGCATCGAGCAGCTTGGACCTGGCGTCCGGCTTTACAGCGGTCCTGAGCATGCCATCCTCCATAAGAGAATGCTACATACCAACTAGTCGGTAAGTTTGTCAATCGCCGCCGTTGTTGACGTGTCCAGCGTGGACGGGAGTACCGGACTGAGGCCGATGCGGAACTGGCGGCCATGTGCGATCCGTTCCCCGCCCACAGGACGGGCTGTCACATCTGGCTCTCGCTTGAGGAACAGAGTTAGTGGCAGACTCCCCTTCCCCGGAGGGGGTCGGGCCTGCCACTCCTCAAAGCCGACATCCGACGGGCCCTGCTCCGGGCAGGGAAAGGACACCGCCAGGCAGCCGCCTCAGAACACCGGCGGGAACTGCCGGCCGCCGCGTTCCAGGGTGATCCAGCGGGTCTCGGTGAACGTCTCCATCGACCAGCGCCCGCCATGCTTGCCCGAACCGGACGCCTTGAGGCCGCCGAATGGGACATGCGGCTCGTCGTTTACCGGCGAGCAGTTGATGTGGCAGTTGCCGGTGTCGAGCCGGTTGGCGATGGCCATGCCGCGTTCCTCGTCCTCGGTCATCACGCCGGCGGTCAGGCCATATTCGCTGTCGTTGGCGATGCGCACCGCCTCGTCGTCGTCACCGAAGGTGAAGATCGAGCAGACCGGGCCGAAGGACTCCTGCTGATAGAGCAGCATGTCCGGGGTCACGCCCGAGAAGACCGTAGGGGAGACATACCGCCCGTCGATCTCGCCGCCCGTGAGCACCTCCGCGCCCTTGGACCTGGCATCCTCGAACTGCGCCGTCAGCCGTTCGACGGCACGGTCGTTGATGACGGGCCCCAGCACGTTCGCGTCGTCGCTGGAGTCGCCCACCTGGAGCTTTTTCACGCGCCCGAGGAACTGGTCGACGAACTTGTCCCTGATCTTCTCATGCACGATAACCCGCTCGACCGACATGCAGATTTGCCCCTGGTGCATGAAGGCACCGAAATTGGCGGCCTGCGTGGCGCGCTCTAGGTCGGCGTCGTCGCAGATGATCATGGCGTTCTTGCCGCCCAGCTCGACGCAGCATTTCTTGAGGTGCGCCCCGGCCTTGGCCGAGACCTGCCGACCCACCGCCGTCGATCCGGTGAAGGAAACGCCCTTGACGAGCGGGTTCTCGATCAGTTCGTCACCAACCGCCTCGACATTGTCACGACTGCAGGTGACGACGTTGAAAACACCCTTGGGCAGTCCTGCTTCCTCGAACACCTCGGCGAACAACAGGCCGCCGAGATAGGGCGTGTCCTCGGAGGGCTTGAGAACGATGGTGTTGCCCGCAACCAGGGGAAACAGGAACCCGCGCGCCGACAGGATCAGCGGGAAATTCCATGGGCTGATCACCGAGACCACGCCCATCGGCCGGCGCACGGCCATTGAGAGCTTGTTGTGCTCGGAGGGCAAAACCTCGCCGATGGGGCCGTAGTTGGCCGCCGCGGCTGCCAGAAAGATTTCGGCGGTGTAGCCAGTCTCGAACATCGCCTTGCCGAACCAGCCGCCGCCCTCGGCGCGCACCGCCTCGACAATGTCGTCGCGGCGCTTTTCGAAGATTTCGCCCGCCTTGATCAGCATGTGCGAGCGTTCGTGGAACGGCTTTGCCGCCCATTCGGGAAACGCGGCATGCGCCGCCTCGATGGCGGCCCGGGTTTCCTCCACGCCCGCATCGGGTACCTCGGCCCAGACCGATCCGTCCGAGGGGTTGTGATCGGAAAACGTCTTCGCGGCCCTGGTCCAGCCGCCGCCGATATACATTCCTTCCAGCATCTTCGCCATTTTGTGACCTCCCGTCTGTGCGATAAGCTGAAGCGGCTCCGCCTACCGTTTAACCCGATAGGCGCCGCCCTTTTTTCTGCCGGGCGCCGCGCCGCCCGCCTTCTTCGTCGTTTTCACGTTCTTTGGCGGCGCGTGTTCGCGCCGCGTCGTCACACGGCGTTCGGGCGCGCGCGCTTCCGCTTCACGCGGAGCGGACCGCCCTTCCTCCGCGCGGCGCACCGGTGCCGCTTCCCGCTGCGCGGCGACATGCGCTGTCATGATGTCGGCGGCACGTTGGGCCATTTCGCCGGCGCCCCGGCTCAACTGCCTTGCCTGATCGGACATGATGATGGTCTCCGCCTGTTCGTGCGTGCCGGGGACCGGGTGTGCGTGCCCGTTCACCTCCACCGGCCCATCTCCGCCGCTGCGTTCCGCCGCGACATGCTCTTGCTGAATTTTGGCGGCCCGTTCAGCCATCTCTGCGGCATGGCCGGCCAGGGCGACGGCGTCGGGATCGTTCTCGACCGTCGTCTCCGCATATACCGCGTGCCGCGGCTCGCCACCGCCGAGATAGGCGTGCTGGACAGCCGGGTCGTTGACCATGACGTCCGCCCTCCCCTCTCCGGTCACCTGGCCGTTCTCCAGCAGGTAGGCGTAGTCCGCGATGGCGAGGCTCTGGTGCGCGTTCTGCTCGACCAGAAGAATGCCGACCCCGGCCTGTTTGACCTGGGCGAGGGACTTGAACAGCTCGCCGCACAGA
>CAZNHG010000054.1:6424-14550 GCA_964572555.1 uncultured Devosiaceae bacterium
ACAGAAGCGGCGCCAGCCCCAGCGAGGGCTCGTCGAGCATCAGGATCGCCGGGTTGGACATCAGGGCCCGCCCGATGGCCACCATCTGTTGCTCGCCGCCGCTCATGGTGCGCACGGTCTGGCGTTTGCGCTCGGCCAGCTTGGGGAATAGTTCGAGCACTTGGTGCAGGCGCGTCTCCCGGCCCCGCCGCGCCTGCTTGCCATAGGCGCCAAGGTCGAGGTTTTCGGCAACCGTGAGGTCGCCGAAGATGCCGCGCCCTTCAGGCACCATCGCAATTCCGGATTCGACGATCCTGTCCGGCGACGCGCCATAGATATCGCGGCCGCCGATCGCGATACGCGCACCCGGATGGCCCTTCACGATCCCCGCAATTGTCTTGAGAAGCGTCGACTTGCCGGCGCCGTTGGCGCCCAGGATCACCCGGATTTCGCCCTTGTCGACGGCGACGGACACGTCCTCCAGCGCACGGTGGGCGCCGTAGCTCACGGTGAGGTTGGCGACCTCAAGCATTATCGTCCCCCAGATAGGCCCGGATCACTTCGGAATCGGAAAGGACGGCCGAAACATCGCCGTCGGCGATCTTGGCACCGCCCGACATCACGACGATACGGTCGCAAAGTGATCGAATTGCGTCCATGACGTGCTCGACCATGACGATAGACACGCCTTCCTCGCGCAGGTTGCGGATCAACTCGATGCCGATCTTGAGCTCGCTGGGGTTGAGCCCGGCCAGCCACTCGTCGAGCAGCAAGAGGCGCGGGTCCGAGGCGAGCGCGCGGGCCAGTTCGAGGCGCTTCTGATCGATATAGGTCAGCGTCGCCGTCGGCGCGTTGGCGCGGTGCTCCAGCCCCACGCGCTCGAGAAGGTCGCCGGCACGCCTCTCGGCCCCCGCGCCCCAATGGCGTGCATGCCCGAAGACGCACCCGGCGACGACATTCTCCGTCACCGTCATGGCGGGCAGGATGCGCACGAGCTGGAAGGTGCGGGCCACGCCCAGCCGGGATATCCTGTGGGCCGGTTTGCCCGAGATCACTGTGCCGCCAAGCGCGATGCGGCCCGCCGTCGGACGCAGCGCACCGGAGATGAGGTTGAGCATGGTGGTCTTGCCCGACCCGTTGGGCCCGATCAGGCCCAGCAACTCGCCTTGTGCAATATCGAAGGAGACGTCGTTGACCGCGACGAGGCCGCCAAACGCCTTGCGCGCCGAGTCCACCGATAGGATCGCGGTCATGACGACGCCTCCTTCTCCCCCACCGCCGCCCCATCGGGGCGCCGGCGCACCTTGCCCAGGTCGGCGACAATACCGTGGACGCCGAGCGGGAGGAGATAGACCACGGCCATGAAGGCTATGCCGATCACAAGGCTGGTGTGGTTGGGGAAGTTGGCATTGACCTGATCGAACAGGATGGTGAAGGGAATGACGCCGAGGAGCGGCGCCCACAGCCGGCCCGTGCCCCCGAGAAGCGCCATGATGACCACCTGGAACGAGATCATCGGATTGAAGGCCGACGGCGGCTCGACATAGGAGAAGCGCGGCGCCATCAGCGCGCCGACGACCCCGATAAAGGCGCCCGAGATGATGAACAGGATCACCTTGGCGCGCGCCGTATCGATGCCGACATGTTTCGCAACCGTCTCGTCATTGCCGATGACGCGCATGGCGAAGCCCAGCCGCGAGCGGTTCACCAGCCAGCCGGTGATATAGACCACCGCCGCCAGCGCCAGCAGCATCCAGTAGACGTGGGCCTCGGTGAAGTCCGTGAACACGTAGAGCCCCACCGAGGTGGTGAAGTTGGTCTGTGCCCAGGTCACGAGCTGGCGCACCAGTTCCGCGAGGCCCAGCGTGAAGATGACGAAATAGACCCCCGACAGGCGCAGCGTCGCGATGCCGACAAGCCCGGCCAGCAGCCCGCTCGCCGCAGCGCCGATGAGCACCAGCAGCGGGAACGGCAACGTCTCGATGCCGAGCCCCACCGCATAGGTGCCGATGCCGTAGAAGGCGGCCGTCGCCAGGGAGATGTAGTGCGTGGGCCCCGAGAACAGCGTCCAGGCCGTGCACAGCACGCCATACATGGCGATGTTCACCGCCAGCGAGAGGTAGAACCCCTGGTCGGCCAGGGGCAGGAGCGCCGCCACGCCCAGTCCCATGACGAGCAGAATGGCGAGGCCGAATTCGGTGCGGTTCATGGCGTTCATGCCGTCCTCCGCCCGAAGATGCCCTGCGGCCGGAACAGCAGGACGAGAATGAACAGCGAATAGGTTGCCGCCAGCGTCAGCCCCGGATCGATGAGGCTGGCGACCGCCGTCTCCGCGAGCCCGAGCAGGAGCGCGGCGACGATTGCCCCGCGCACGTCCCCCACGCCGCCCATGATGACGATGATCAGCGCCTTCATGGTGAAGGTCACGCCCATCGAGGCATTGAAGGTATAGAACGTGGACAGAAGCGTACCGCTCGCCGCCGTCAGCGCGCCCCCGAGCGCAAAGGCGAACGCAGAGGCGCGCGGCACGTTGATCGCAACGAGCCCGGCGGATTCGGGATCCACCGCGACCGCGCGGATGGCCGTGCCGTAGCGCGTGTGATTGAGAAACAGGTAAAGCGCCCCTGCGATGACCGCCGCCGCGATCAGCGCGACGATGCGGTTGAGCCCGTAATTCGCACCGAACAGTTCAACGGGGACGGACAGGAAATTGTAGTCGAAATAACCGCCGCCGAAGCTGAGCAGCATGATCCCCTGCAGGATGAACATCAGCCCGAAGGTCGCCAGGATCGAATCCACCTCGAGCTGGCCGCGCGAGCCGGCCCGGTTCACGAGCGGCCTCAGCGCGAAGGAATAGATCAGCCAGTTCAACGCGAACGCGGCGGGCGCCAGCAAGGCGATGCCGAGGATCGGATCGATGGCGAAGGTGGTGAACAGCCAGAACGCGCCGAAGCACGCCATGACGAGGTTCTCGCCATTGGCGAGGTTCATGATGCGGGCCACACCGTATTGAAGGGTCAGCCCCACCGCGATCAGCGCGTAGGTGCCGCCCAGGACGATGCCGGTGACCAGGATATCCATTCCGCGTCGTACCTTTCAGTCCCCGGCGCGGCCATGGCCGCGCCGGTTTGCGGGTGAGCCGGGTTACTCCCAGCCGTCCTTGACGATGGGGTCGACCTCGCCGCCGACACCGGTGGAGCCGATGCCGTGAAACACGCCGTCCTGCCACTGGCCCACGGTCCAGTAGTCGCGGATCACGTTGTCCTGGAAGGTCCACTCGCCCATGATGGTGTCGAAGGTCCCCTGCTTGATCGCATCGATCACGGCCTGCTTGTCGGTCGTTCCGGCTTCGGTGATGGCCTGTTCGAGAACCTGCAGACTGGCATATTGCACCGCGCTCGCCCAGTAGTCCGGCTCCTCGCCGGTCACCTCGATATGGCGTTCCCGGAAGTCCTGGTACTCCTCTGAGTTGGCATCGACGCCGCCCGCGCCCATCACGCCCTGCGCCGCGTCGCCATTGGCGCCGAGGAAGGCGGGGAAAGCCGTCGCCACGCCGACATAGAAGGCGTTGACGTCGAGATCGGCAATCGCGGCCTGTTCGGTCAGCCCGAAGGTATCGGGCGGATAGGAGAAGGCGACAAAGGCTTCCGGTTCCGCGTTCTGGGCCGAGGAGATGATCGGGGCGAAATCCTGCTGGCTGAGCGGATAGGAGCTTTCGTAGACGATCTCGAAGCCGGCTTCTTCCAGCGCGGGCTTGCCGGCGTTGGCGAGCTCGATCCCGAACGCATCCGAGACGTTGACCACGGCCACCTTGTCGCCGATCTGGCCGGCCTCGCGCATGTCCACGAGCACATCCACCAGCGACTCGGCAAAAGCCGTCGAGGTGCCCAGCGTCCAGAACGTGTTGGGCCAGCGCTCGGCGAACTCGTCGACGCCGTCGGTGACCGCGGTCACCGCGATGTGTGGAAAGCCCGCATTGGCGATCACCGGCGCGGTGGCGAGGTTGATGCCTGTGCCGTAGGGCGGAATGATGAAGTCGGCATTGTCGACGTTGATCAGGCGTTGGATGTTCTGGATCGCCTTCTCGTTGGAGGTCCCGTCATCGTATTCGACGATCTCGACGGGGCGCATCTCACCCCCGACATCGATGCCGCCCCGCTCGTTGACGTCGTGCTCCCACAGGTGGATGGCGGGCCAATAGGTCACCGCGGCCCCTCCGGCAAGGCCACCGGTCTTGGGCGCGCTGGCGCCGAAGGTCAGCGTTTCCTGCGCCAAGGCTCCGCCGGTGGACACGGTGCCCGCCATCAGGGCGGCGGCCCCGGCCGTAAACAGTATTCTTCGCTTCATGTTTTCCTCCCTTTGAAGCTTACGCTCGATCGCCCCCCAAGGGCCCAGCCCCTAGATGGGATAGTGCTGCTCGCCGGACTGGATGGTGATCCATCTCAGCTCGGTGAAGGCGTCCACACCGGCCTTGCCGCCGAAGCGCCCGTAACCGGAGTTCTTCACCCCGCCGAAGGGCATTTGCGGCTCGTCCTTTATGGTGGCGCTGTTGATATGGCAGATGCCGGATTCGAGCCGGTGTGCGACCGCCATCGCGCGGGTGACGTCGCGCCCGAACACCGCCGAGGCGAGGCCGTATTCGGTGTCGTTGGCCACCGACACCGCCTCGTCCACGCCGTCGACCCGGATCACCGAGGCGACGGGTCCGAAGGACTCCTCGTAGTAGATGCGCATGGTGGGGATGACGCCGTCGAGGATGACAGGGTCGACGAAGACCCCTTCCTGCCGTCCTCCGGTGACAAGCGTCGCGCCTTTCACGACGGCGTCGTCCACCAACCCCCTGACTCTCTGCGCCGCCTGCTCGTTGATCATGGCCCCGAGGGCGCAATCGGGATCGCGCGGGTCGCGGGCGTGCAATTTTTCGGCCCGCGCCTTGAACAGCTCGAGAAACGCGTCGGCCACCGCTTCGTCGACGATGATGCGCTCGGTCGACATGCAGATCTGGCCCTGGTGGAAGAACGCACCGAAAACCGCCGCGTCCACCGCCGCTTTCAGATCGGCATCGTCGAGAACCACCAGCGGCGCCTTGCCGCCGAGTTCGAGAAGGCAGGGCTTGAGATGCCTGGCTCCCGCCTCGGCGATGATGCGCCCCACACGGGTCGAGCCCGTGAAATTCACGCGCCGCACCGCCGGGTGCGCGATCAGCGCGTCCACCACGCCGGGTGCCGTCTCGGGCGCGGTATGCACGATATTGAGAACACCAGGCGGCACTCCGGCGGCGGCAATCGCCTCGCCGATCAGCGCGTGCGTGCACGGTGCCATCTCGGACGCCTTGAGCACCACGGTATTGCCGCAGGCGAGCGGCATGGCAATCGAACGCGTGGCGAGGATGACCGGGGCGTTCCACGGGGCGATCGAGAAGATAACGCCACAGGCCTGGCGCGTCGCCATGGCAAAGCTGCCCGGCGCGTCGGTCGGAATGACCTCGCCGGACAGTTGCGTTGTCATCGCCGCGGCCTCGCGCAGCACGTTCGCCGCGAGCCCGACATTGAACTCGGCCCAGCCACGCGTGCCGCCGGTTTCGGCGATCACCGCCTCGACGAACTTCTCCTTGCGCGCTTCGAGCGCATCGGCGGCGGCGTTCAGCAGCGCCCGGCGCTCGGTCGGCGGGGTGGCGGACCATTTGGGGAAGGCACGGGCGGCGACATTGGCGGCGTGCACGGCATCCTCGATACTCGCGGCCGCCGCCCGTGTCGCGACGGTGCGCAGAACCGGATCCGGATGGTCGAACGTGGCTTCGCCACTCGCCTTTGTCGGCTTGTTGTCGATCAGCAGCGCTGCATCGAGCATCTCGCGGTCTCCTCCCGTGCGTGGCCGGCTGGGTGCGGGCCCTTTCGGGCCTTCCTCCGTTCTCACCGCTCGCGCATCCTCCCTCGCAAACGGCCTGTTCCGGCTCGACATCGAGAATACGCCTTTGCGATGGCAATAAAATGCGAATATTTGGTCTAGTTTTGCAATTTTCCGGGCCTGCCGCTAACCTGTAGCGGTCCTTTTTGACCACGAACGGACGCGCCATGGGGTCCGCCCTCACAACGACAGGCATGATTGCCCAGGAAATCGCCAGCGGCCTGCACGGCCGGGTCTGGCGGCTGGGCCAGCAGAGCACCGGCCCGGCGCGCGGGCTCGTCTTCATCGCGGATGGCGGGGCGGTTCTGGAGACCGAGGACGGCGATCACGGTCTCGAGGGGCCGGTCTTCGTCTGGCTCAACCAGCCGGCCGGCACCCGGCTCGTGGTCGAAGCGGGCACCACCGGCTATGTCGCCGAGGTCGCCGAGGACATCCTGACCCGTGCGATTGGCGACTTCGCCGAGTCCGGCATTCTGCGCTTCATGGTCGATCGCGATCTCAACCTGATGAGTCCGGCGGCGTCGGCCAATATCCAGGGGATCGAGGCGAGCTTTGCCGCCATTATCGGCGAGTTGCGCACGCCCCAGAACGGCTCGGGCATGCTGATCGTCTCACATCTGCGTATCATCCTGGTGGGGATGATGCGGCTTGCCGGCGCCGAGGAACCGCAGCGCGGCACCACCGGCTCCGGCGCCTGGTTCCTGCAGCGCTTCCGGCAGCTCGTCGAAAGCAACTTCCGCAGCCACTGGTCCGTCGCGCATTATGCCGGCCTTCTCGGCATCTCCCACGACCGCCTGCACGCCATCTGCCAACGCGAGCTGGGCCGCACACCGAAAACGCTCGTCGCCGAGCGCCTTGCCCGCGAGGCCGGGCTGGGCCTCGAACGCTCGACCCTGTCCATCGCCCAGCTCGCCTATTCCCTCGGCTTCCGCGACCCGGCGCACTTCTCGCATTTTTTCAAACGCATGACCGGCATGCCGCCGGGCCGCTACCGGCGCATGATGGTCTCGTCCGCCAGCGGCAGCCTCCACATGGCGCCAGCCAACTTTGCGGACTGGCCGTAGATTCGGCCCTACTCGAACAACCGAGCGTAGAGTTCGTCGGCGAGTTCCTCGGGGCTTTTCTCGCCGCCATGCAGGACGATATCGGCGCGCTCGGGCGGTTCGAAGGGGCTGTCGATGCCGGTGAAGTTCTGGATTTCCCCGCGCCGGGCCTTGGCGTAGAGCCCCTTGGGGTCGCGCTGCTCGCACACCTCTATGGGAGTGTCGACATAGGCCTCGACGAAGGGGATATCCCCCGAGATCTCGCGCGCGATACGGCGCTCGTTGCGGAACGGCGAGATGAACGAGACCAGAACGATCAACCCGGCGTCGCCCATCAGCTTGGCGACCTCGCCGACGCGCCGGATGTTCTCGATGCGGTCGGCCTCGGTGAAGCCGAGATCGCGGTTGAGACCGTGCCGGACATTGTCGCCATCGAGGATGTAGGCGTGCTTGCCCTCGGCCGTCAGGCGCTTCTCGATGAGGTTGGCCACCGTCGACTTGCCCGAGCCGCTCAGGCCCGTGAACCACACGATCTGCGGCTCCTGGTTCTTCATCTTGGCACGGACCGAGCGGTTCACGTCGAACGCCTGGTAGGTGAGGTTCTGCGCGCGCCGGAGGCCGAAGTCGATAACGCCGGCGCCGAGCGTGGCGTTGGAGACGCGGTCGATCAGGATAAAGCCGCCCGTGTGCGGGTTGGCGCCGTAGCTGTCGAAGGCCAGCGGCTTGTCGGTCGCCAGCGTCACCGTGCCCACCTCGTTGAGCTCGATGCCCTTGCCCGGCATCTTCTCGAGCGTGTTCACATTGGTGCGGTGCTTGAGATTGGTGATGGTCGCGGGCACGGTCTGTGCCCCGATCTTCATCAGGTAGGAGCGTCCCGCGTGGGCCGGGTCCTCGTGCATCCACACCACGCGCGCCTGCAGCTGGTTGGAGTATTCCGGCGTCTCGCCCGGCAGGGTCAGCAGGTCCCCGCGCGAGATGTCGATCTCGCGATCGAGGACAAGGGTGACGGCCTGCCCCGTGATCGCCTCGTTGAGGTCGCCGTCCATGGTGACGATCCGCGAGACGATGGCGGGCTTGCGCGAGGACGCGACGAGGATCTCGTCCCCCACCTTGATCGCGCCGGACGCCACCGTGCCGGAGAAACCGCGGAAGTCGAGGCTGGCGCGGTTGACCCACTGCACGGGGAAGCGGAACGGC
>CAZNHG010000055.1:0-14368 GCA_964572555.1 uncultured Devosiaceae bacterium
TCAGCGCCGGCAACACCGCCATCGACAAGGACGACGAAAACGATCCCGACTGGAAGGAGTTCTAGGGGATACGGGCCCGGGTTAAGGGCACAGTCATAGCCAAGAAGAACGGAAGCGCCCGCAGGGGCGCTTCTTTTTGTCAACAGGCGAACTGTTGCCAATCATCGCATTATTACTCAATATGCGGCAGGGAATGATTGGGGGCGAGATCATCTCGCGGTGCACATGAACCAGGAGCTCGGGCACGAGCTCGAGGAATGCTTGTCGGCTTGTCCGCCGGAGATCGGGCGGATGGCCGTGCGGCTGCTCGCGGCGCTCCGCACCACTTTCCCCGAACTCGACGTGCGCTACATGCCCGATTGGCGCGGCATCGTTTTCCATCACCAGGCGGCCAAGGCGGTCGCCTGTTTGCTTCCGGGCTCCCGCCGGGTGAACCTGCTGTTCGTGCACGGGCGCGAACTCGATGACCGGGAGGGATGCCTTGTCGGCAAGGGCCGGCAGTCCGCGCTCATGCACATTCCCCCCGACGGCGCCGTGCCGGAAAGTGTCGTTCTCGACTATATCGGCGAAGCGATTGCCTTGCGGTCGTGACCGCGGCGTGCTTTGACCGTTTCCGTATTTCCATCTTGAGGACCACGGCATGAAGCGTATCGGGCTCGTCGCGCACGACAAGAAGAAACCGGATCTGGTGGAATGGGTAATCGCGCACAAGGCTGTGCTGGCGAACAACCGGCTGTGCGCCACCGGCACGACCGGGAGCGAGATCGTCAAGACCACCGGGCTCGATGTCGAGCTCCTCAAGAGCGGCCCGCTCGGGGGCGACGCCCAGCTCGGCGCCATGATCGCCGAAGAGCGACTCGACGCTTGCATCTTTTTCATCGATCCGTTAACCGCAATGCCCCATGACGTTGACGTAAAGGCACTGACCCGGCTGGCAACGCTGTATGACGTGCCCTTCGCGTGCAACAAATCCACAGCGGACGCCGTGCTCGCCGCGCTTTGACCGTGTGGTCAATATTGACCATGACGGCGGCATGTGAGCAGATGCGGCGAAAGGCGGGAAAAGCCGATCCAAGAAGAAGAAAAAGACGGGGCAGGTCTGAGTGTCGAAAGACGCGATTATTGACGTCAGGGGCGTATCGAAACATTTCGGCGGCTTGTCCGCAGTCAATCAGTGCTCGCTTCAGGTCGGGCGCGGCTCGATCACCGGCCTGATCGGGCCGAACGGCGCGGGCAAGTCGACACTGTTCAACATGGTCGCAGGCACGTTGGCCCCCGACGAGGGTACGATCGTCTTCGACGGCGAGGACGTCACGGGCCTCGATCCGCACCAGCTGTTCGACCGCGGCATGCTGCGCACGTTCCAGATCGCGCACGAGTTCTCCAACATGACCGCGATGGAGAACCTGATGATGGTCCCCGGCGCCCAGCCCGGCGAGGATCTCGCCAACACCTGGTTCCGCCCCGGCCGTGTCGCCGCGCGCGAGACGGAAGTCGCGCAGAAGGCCAACGACGTCATCGACTTTCTCAAGCTCGGGCACGTCAAGCACGAGCTGGCGGGCAACCTCTCCGGCGGGCAGAAGAAACTCCTCGAACTCGGGCGCACCATGATGGGCGATGCGCGCGTCGTGCTGCTCGACGAGGTGGCCGCCGGCGTCAACAGGACGCTGCTGCAGGACCTCGCCACCAACATCGAGCGCATGAACACCGAGCTGGGATACACCTTCTTCGTGATCGAGCACGACATGGATCTCATCGCCCGGCTGTGCGACCCGGTCATCGTCATGGCGGCGGGGCAGGTGATCGCCGAGGGGACGATGGAGGAACTGCGCCAGAACCCCCAGATCATCGACGCCTATTTCGGTGCGGCCCCGGAGGTGGTGTGATGACGGCTGGGGTCCGGCGGCACCGCGGCATGCACGCGACGGGGGCATGCTGACATGGCCGCGCTGATCGAACTCAGGCACGTCGTCGGCGGTTACGGCGGCGCGCCCATCCTCAACGGCATCGACATTGCCATCGACGCCGCCGATATCGGCGTGGTCGTGGGGCCCAACGGCGCCGGCAAGTCCACCGCCCTCAAGGCGATCTTCGGGCTGTTGGAAGTGACGTCGGGCCATGTGCTGTTCGAGGGCAAGGACATCACCAATTCCCTGCCCGACAAGCTGGTGCCCATGGGGTTGAGCTTCGTGCCGCAGGAGCGGAACGTGTTCACTACCATGACCGTCCAGGAAAATCTCGAGATGGGCGCCTTCATCCGGCGCGACGACATCTCGGATACCCTGACGCACGTCTACGACATGTTCCCCCCGCTCAAGGAGAAGCGCCACCAGCCCGCCGGCGAACTGTCGGGCGGCCAGCGCCAGATGGTGGCAATGAGCCGCGCGCTGATGAGCAAGCCGCGCCTTCTCATGCTCGACGAGCCGTCGGCCGGGCTCAGCCCGCGCTACGTGACCGAGATCTTCGAGCAGATTATGCGCGTCAACGAATCCGGGGTCGGTATCCTGATGGTCGAGCAGAACGCCAAGCAGGCGCTGGGCTTCGCCTCGCGCGGCTTCGTTCTGGCGTCGGGGCACAATTCGTTCACCGGCACGGGCCAGGAGCTTCTGGACGATCCGGAAGTGGCCAAGAGTTTCCTGGGGGGCTGAGACGGCGATCGATGGATGAGCTGATTTTCTTTTTCAACAAGGTCATCATTTCCGGCACCGTGCTGGGGTCGATCTACGCGCTGGGCGCGATCGGGGTGACCCTGGTCTTCGGAATCCTGCGTTTCGCGCACTTCGCGCATGGCGACATGATGACCATGGGCGCGTTTATCACCTTCGTGCTCGCCGCGGCGGCGGCGGCGCTGGGCATCCAGACCCCGCTCCCGAACGGTGTCATCATGCTGCCCTTCGGCATGGTCATCGCGGCCGGACTGGCCATGGGCATCGACAGGGCATTCTACGCCCCCCTCAGGGTGCGCGGGACGAAACCGGTGACGCTCCTCATCGCCTCGATCGGCGTGACCCTGATGATTCAGGGCCTCATCCGCCTGTTCTTCGGCGTGAGCACGCGCAGCTTCTATTTCAACGATTTCAAGGACATATTCCGCATACCGGTGCCCATCCCCGGTGCCTCGCGCGACATCTCGATCACCGAGCCGCAGATCCTGCTGATCATATTGACGATCATCGCGGTGACCGCGCTGCACTTCTTCCTGACGCGCTCGCGGCTGGGCAAGGCGATGCGCGCCATGTCCGACAACCCCGATCTGGCCCAGGTCTCGGGCATCAACACCCAGCTCGTGGTGCGCGTGACCTGGATCATCGCGGGGAGCCTTGCCTGCATGGCCGGTACGATGCTCGCCCTCGACGTCACCCTCAAGCCGGACCTCGCCTTCAACATCGTCCTGCCGATTTTCGCCGCCGCCATCGTCGGCGGACTGGGGCAGGCCTATGGCGCTATCGCGGGCGGGTTCCTCGTCGGTTTCGCCGAAACACTCGCGGTGTTCAACTGGGCCATCCTTTTGCGCCCCTTCCGGGACCAGCTGCCCGAATGGGTGCCCAACAGCATCGCCATCGTGCCCACCGAGTATAAGCTCACCGTCGCCTTCGTCATACTGGTGATCGTGCTCCTCGTGCGGCCCACCGGCATCTTCAGGGGGATCGCGACATGACCATGGTCAAGCGCGCGCTCTTCTTCTATCTCACGCTGTTCGTCCTCATCGTGGGCGTGGGCCTGTTCATGGGCGCTGCCTTCACCGCGCGCCTGTGCGTGGAAGCGGCAGCCTATGCGCTCATCGCGCTGGGTCTCAATATCCAGTGGGGCTACGGGGGCTTGCTGAACTTCTGCGTCATGGGCTTTCTCATGATCGGCGGGTATGCCGCCGTTTCCATGTCTATGCCGCTCAACATGGCGTTCTGGGCCTCCGAAGGCCCGGTCCTGTTGCTGCGTGCCGTCCTGGCCGCGGCCGTCGGCGCCGCCCTGATCGTCGGTGCCAACCGGCTCAATCGCCATGGCGCAGGCCCGCGCCTGCACCGGAGTGCGCAGGTCGCCGCCTGGATCGTCGCCTATATCGTCTATCGCACGCAGATCGACCCGGCCGCCGCCTACATCGAAGCCAATGCCGGATGGGTAGGCGGCCTGGGCCTGCCAGTCGTCGTCGGCTGGGCGTTCGGCGGCGTGCTGGCGGCGGGCGTCGCCTATATCGTCGGGCGCATCTGCCTGGGGCTGCGCACCGACTATCTCGCCATCGCCACCATCGGCGTGTCGGAGATCATCCGTGCGCTGATCAAGAACATGGATTGGCTCACCCGCGGCACGCTCACCGTCTCGCCCGTTCCCTGGCCGGTGCCGCTGCCGCAGGACTACCAGGTCTGGGGCGTCAGTGCGATCGGTTCGTTCGTCTATGCGCGGGCGGGCTATTTCGTGGTGGTGGCCATCGTCGTGCTGATCGCGCTGTTCCTCATCCAGCGCGCCTATGGCGGGCCGTGGGGGCGTATGATGCGCGCCATCCGTGACAACTACACCGCCGCCAACTCCATGGGGAAGGACGTCAAGGCCCGCCAGCTCGAGATTTTCGTTCTCGGGGCGGTGTTCATGGGCGTCGGCGGCGCCATTCTCACCAGTTTCGGCCAGCTCTATGCACCGGGCGGCTACCAGCCGATCAACCACACCTTCCTGATATGGGTCATGGTGATCGTCGGCGGGGCCGGCAACAACTACGGCGCCCTGTTCGGCGGCATGTTCATCTACGTCATCTGGATCATCTCCGAGCCCGTCTCGCAGCTCTTGCTGCTCAATATCAGCTCCCTGTCCGAGAGCTGGGATATCGGGGCCATTCCGGACATCCAGAGCCGCGCCATCCAGATGCGCGTCTTCGTGCTCGGGCTGGTGATCACGCTGGCCCTGCGTTTCGCCCCGCGCGGCCTGATCCCCGAGGTGATCCAGAGGCACCATTGAGGGGTGATACCCGAGGTAGTGGGCGCCAAAGATTCCGGGGGCTTGAACATCGGCTGTCCGAATTGTGCCTGGGGAACCACCCAAGCGTGTCTTCAGCCAAAAAACCCGGGGCGCGAGGCCCCGGGTTTCTTGCATTTGAGCTGTGAACAGGCGGAGCGCAGGCCGCTCCGCCGAACGCTCAGGCCGTTACTCGACCTCGATGTTGCCGACCTCGACGAAGGCGCCGTCCTCGACGGTCATCTCGACGATGACACCCGGCACGTCGCCGGCCTCGTCGAACTCGTGGGAGCCGCTGGCGCCCTCGTAATTGATGTCGGTGCCTTCGGCGATCAGGCCCTTGGCCTTCTCCCATTCGCCCGGCAGGATGGTCTCGCCCGGCGCCGTGGCAACCTCGCGCAGCGCCGCGGAGACACCCTCGCGCTCGGTCGAGCCGTTCTTCTCGATGGCCAGGGCCAGCAGGAACGCCGCGTCATAGGACTGCGGCGCGAACACGGCCGAGGCGTCCAGCCCGGCGTCGGTCGCCAACCCCTGGTAGACCTCGGAGCCCGGGATCTCGGGTGAGCCCGGCTTGGTGGCGATCATTCCCTCGACCATGGAGGGGTCGACGCCGGTGAACAGCTCATCGCCGACCATGCCGTCGCCGCCCACGAAGGTGGTGAAGTCACCGCTCTCGACGGCCTGGCGCACGATGGTCTGGCCCGAGCCGTTGGCGTAGGCCAGAACGACAAGATTCTGCACGCCGGTCGAGGCGAGCGAGCCCAGCTCGGCGCGATAGTCGGCCTTGCCGTCCTCGTGGGCCTCGTTGGCCGCGACCGTACCGCCCATCTCCTCGAAGGACGCCTGAAGCGCGTCGGCGAAGCCCTTGCCGTAGTCGTTGTTCACGTAGGTGATGGCGATTTCCCCGATGTCCTTCGAGTGAAGAAGGGCGGCCATCGCCTTGCCCTGGAACGCGTCGGACGGCGGGGTGCGGAACACTAGGTCGTTGTCGTCCAGACCGGTCAGCGCGGGCGACGTAGAAGCCGGCGAGATCAGCACCACATTGCCGGGAACCGCGGCGTTGTTGGCGGCCGAGATCGTGGCGCCCGAACACAGTGCCCCCACCGAGGCGATCACCTGCTCGGTGTTCACCAGGTTGTCGGCGGCGTTGGCGGCTGCGGTCGAGTCGCCGCAGGTGGTGTCCGCGCTCACGACGCTGAGCGTGCCCCCGTCGAGGATGCCCCCCTGCTCGTTCACGTGCTGCACCGCGAGTTCGGTCGCCGAGAAAATCGGCGGTGTCAGGCTTTCGATCTGGCCGGTGAAGCCGCCCAAAAAGCCGATCTTGGCATCCTGTGCCATGACCGGCGCGGCGGCCAGGGTGGATGCGGCGATCGTCGCGGCAAGCGTTGTCTTCAAAATGTGCATGATTTCCCTCTGAGTTTGTCCCTTTAGTTGGGCCGGATGGCTTATCCGAACCCGGTCCAAGACAGAACAACGTCTTGTCGGGACATGTGCCCATGCCCCGCTGATGGCCAGCTTTGCACATTTGTGAAGGCCGAGTCACCTGCAATCGGCGTTGCCGCGGTGAATTGCGGGATTGTTGCTTAACGGCCAAGTCTCTGTAATCTGGGGGGAAAGGGAGTTCGCGACAATGATGCGGCAATCTCTGGCATGGGTGATGGCCGCCTGCCTGGCATTGGCGGCGGGCGGGGTTGCCCGCGCGCAGGAAGGGAACGCGGCCACTTCGCCGGGACCGTGCGGCCGGGAGCCCGTCACCATCGCCCAGATGCAATGGCCCTCCGGTGCGGTGCTCGCGCACATTCATGCCGGCATCGTCGAGCGGTCCTTCGGGTGCGCGGCAGAGGTCGTGCCCGGCGACCTCTCGGTCACGGCCTCGTCCATGGCCAACTCCGGCCAGCCGGCCGTCGCGCCCGAGCTGTGGATCGCGCGCATCGCCGATGTGTGGAACCCCGCGGTCGAAAGCCAGTCGGTGCGCCAGGCCGGCCCCACCTTCACCGAGCAGGCGATGGAAGGCTGGTTCATCCCCGATTTCGTCGCCGCGAACCATCCCGACTTCACCGCCGCGCGCGATCTGGCCGACTACTGGCAGGTCTTTCGTCCCGAAGGCGCCGAGAAGGCGCGTTTCATCTCCTGCCCACCCGACTGGGCGTGTGCGGTCATCAACCGCAACATGATCGACGCGCTGGGCCTTTCTGACCGCGTCGAGATCGTCGAACCGGAGGACCGGTTCGAACTCGACCGGCTGATCGGACAGGCCATGTCGCGACGCGAGCCGATCCTTTTCTACTACTGGCAGCCCAATGCCGTGCTCGCGCAATTCTCGTTTCGCCAGCTCGATCTCGGCGCCTACGATGCCGAGGCGGCGAAATGCCTGGCCACCCGCGGCTGCGAAGATCCCCGGCCGTCCGCCTTCGCCTCCGAGCCGGTCGTGATCGCGCTCGCCGAGCGCGTCTTCATCAACGCGCCGCAACTCGCCGCCTATTTCCAGCGCGCGCGAATGCCGCTTGAGGAGATGAACGCGCTTCTCGCCTGGCAAAGCGAACAGGGCGGCACCGCGGAATCGACGGCCGAGCGCTTCATCAATACCCGCAGCGAAATCTGGCGGCCCTGGGTGCAGGGCGAGTAGGGCGGGACACGTCCCGCGCGCCCTGCCTGTGCGAGTACCCGGTGAACCGGCGGAGACGGAGTAATGATCTGCATCTCTTCTCGGCATTCGCGAGAAAGGTATGGCGGCGGAAATGCAAAACTGAAACGCGAAGTCTATGTATTCGCAAGGTAATAGAAGAATAACGACGAATTTTCGATCTATACTGCGAAGTATGGAATCGGATATTTCGATCAAACGTTTCGCCGCACAGGCGGATTTGACTTGCCGGTACCCGCTCAATAGGCTTTCTTGATTCCCGCGCATCAGGACAAAAAAAGGGAGACGCGCAATGAAAGATATCAAGGGCAGTGCCCTAGCCGCGCTCGGACTGGCGGCCGGTCTGGCACTCGCAGTGCCCGCACAGGCGCAGGACGCCGAATGCGGCACCGACAGAACCATCGACATCGCAAAGATGACCTGGGCATCCGCGGCGGCGCTCGCGGAAATCCACGCCAAGATTCTCGGCGACGGCTATGGCTGCGATGTCGAGGTCGTGGCCGGCGACACCGTGCCCACCTCCGCCTCCATGCTGTCCCGCGGCAGCCCGGCCGTGGCGCCGGAGCTGTGGACCAGCTCCATTCAGGAGCAGTGGGAGAAGGGCATCGAGGAGGGCCAGGTGGTCACCCTGGGCGACGCGATCGACGGCGGCGCCATCGAGGGCTGGTTCATCCCGGAATACTTCAAGCAGGAGCATCCCGAACTGGTCACCGCGCAGGACGTGGTGGACAATCCCCAGCTCTTCCCCGATCCCGAGCAGCCCGACCAGGGGCGCCTCTATGGCTGCCCGCCGGGCTGGGCTTGCGAACTGGCGAACGCCGCCCTGTTCGAGGCCTATGAAATGGACGGCACCTGGAACCTGTTCTCGCCGGGCTCGGGCGGCAATCTCAGCGCCTCGATCGCCCGCGCCTTCGAGCGCGAGGAGCCCATCCTGTTCTACTACTGGGGTCCGACGGCGGTCCTTGGCAAGTACGACACCTACCAGCTCGAAATGCCCGAGGTCGACATCGAGGGGTATCGCTGCAACACCAATACGGACTGCGAGGATCCGGCGATCAAGACGGCCTGGCCCTCTTCGCCGGTCAAGGTCGGCGCTGCCGGCTGGGTCGCAGAGGAAGCGCCAAACGTGGCCGACTACTTCTCCAAGGTTGCTGTCAGCGACGACGTGATCAATTCTCTTCTGGCCTGGTCGGACGAGAACAACGCCGACGCCGAGGAGACCGCGGTCAACTTCATCGAGAATAACGAGGACATCTGGACCACATGGGTGCCCGAGGCGGTGGCCGAGAAGGTCCGCGCCTCGCTCTAGGGGCTCGTGTGACGCAGTAAACGGCGGCCGGGCGGGAAACCCGCCCGGTCGCTTTGCATGGCGCGGCATGACCGCAACGAGAAACTGCGCCATGACGAGGGTCCGGCCGGAACGCCGGGCCGACGGGGGAAGGCGCAATGAATGTGACACTCATCGGGTTCTGGCTGGCCTGGATCGTGTTGGGCGGGCTGTTCGTCGGGCTCGTCTATGCCGGCGTCAGGCGGCGCCTGGATGGCCGCACGGTCGGCATCGGCCTGGGCGGCCTGATGGTCATCTGCCTGGTCATGGCGATCACCATGCCGCAGCCCGATCCGCTCTTTCCCGAGCTGATCGATACCGATCCCCTGCGCGACGGCATCGATGACGGGCTTAACTGGGTCGTGCGCAACTGGGGCGGCTTCTTCGAGGCGATCGCCTACCCCTTCATGCGGGTTCTGCTGACCATCGAGTGGCTGCTGCTGCAGATCCCGTGGTTCGTGATCTTCGCCGTCTTCGGGGCGCTTGCCTATGTCGCCACGCGCCGCACGAACCTTACCCTCGTCGTTGTGGGGGGCCTGTTGTTCATCGGCATCATGGATTTGTGGGAGGATGCGGTCAGCACCATGGCGCTGATGATCGCCGCGACTCTGACGGCCATCGTTCTGGGCCTGCCAGTCGGCATCGCCATGGCGCGCTCGGCCTGGCTGCGCCGCGCGCTGACACCGGTGCTCGACCTCATGCAGACCATGCCGAGCTTCGTCTATCTCATCCCCACCGTGATGATCTTCGGGCCCGGCCAGGTGCCGGCCCTGATCGCCACCATCGTCTATGCCTCGCCGCCGCTGGTGCGCCTGACCGATCTGGGTATCCGCCAGGTCGACCCGGATGTGCTCGAGGCGACCCAGGCTTTCGGAGCCGACCAGCGCCAGAAGCTGTTCGGCGTGCAGATACCGCTCGCACTGCCCACGATCCTCGCCGGGATCAACCAGACCACGATGATGGCGCTCGCCATGGTCGTCATCGCCTCGATGATCGGGGCCGGGGGGCTGGGCTACCAGGTGCTGCAGGGCATCGGCCGGCTCGAGGTCAGCCGCGGCCTGTTCGCCGGGCTCGGCATCGTGGTGCTGGCGATCGTCTTCGACCGCATAACCCAGTCCTTCGGCAAGCAGCTGCAGGAACGCATCGGACTGGCCGAGGAGCGCTGAAAGACCCATGCAGGCCGCCATCGAAATCGAAAACGTCACCAAGATCTTCGGCGACGACCCCGACGCCGCCCTCGCGCTGCTCGCGCAAGGCTATTCCAAGGCCGAGGTTCAGGCCGAGACGGGACAGGTCGTGGGGATCAACGACGTCTCGCTCAGCGTCGAGACGGGGCGCATCCACGTGGTCATGGGTCTGTCGGGCTCTGGCAAGTCGACCCTCATCCGCCACGTCAACCGCCTGATCGATCCCACCGCGGGCGCGATCCATGTCGGCGGCGCGGACGTTCTGGGCATGAGCCTCGAGGAGTTGCGCGAGTTCCGCCGCACGCGCATCGCCATGGTCTTCCAGAAGTTCGGGCTACTGCCGCACCGCTCGGTCATCGACAATGTCGCCTACGGCCTCGAGGTGCGCGGCGTGCCCGCCGCCGACCGGCGCGATGCCGCCCAGCGCTGGATCGAGACCGTGGGGCTGACGGGATACGAGTCCGCCCAGCCGCACCAGCTCTCGGGCGGCCAGCAACAGCGCGTCGGCCTTGCTCGCGCGCTCGCCATGGATACCGAGATCCTTCTCATGGACGAGGCCTTCTCCGCGCTCGACCCGCTCATTCGTTCGGGCATGCAGGACGAGCTGATGGAGCTGCAAAGAAAGCTCGGCAAGACCATCCTGTTCATCACCCACGATTTCGACGAGGCGCTCAAGATCGGCGACCGCATCGCCGTGCTCAAGGACGGAGCGCTCGTGCAGGAGGGCAGGCCCGAGGAGATCGTGCTCGATCCCGCCACCGAGCACGTCGCCGAGTTCGTCGCCGACGTGAACAAGGCGCGCGCCATCCATGTCGGCACCATCATGTCCGCCGGCGGCGCCATGGAGCATTGCGAAGTGGCCGTGCCCGCCGAGACCCGCTGCGAAGAGGTGCTGCCGCTGTTCGCCAGCCACGAGTTGGTGGGCGTGACCGGGCCCGAGGGGAACCAGATCGGCTACGTTACCGCCAAGACCGTCATCGCCGCGCTGGCGCGCCACCAGCCGGCCATCGAGACGACTTCCGTGGCCTGACGCGTTAAGCGGAATTTTACCATGCCCGCCATTGAGGGGCCGATGCGCCGCACATGTCACCCAATCGTCACGCAAGCGTCATGCGGCGCCCCTATTTCTGGCCTCTTGGCCCGGCGGCGGGCGGCATATGTCACGTAAATTATTGAAATAACTGGACTTTGTGAGTGGCATTTAATCCCCGTTAACGTCTGCGGCGCCAGACTGCCGGCGGCCGGGAAGCCAACCGCACGCCGAAATACGATGCGGACCCCGGCAACGCAGCGACCAGAACGGGGCCCGCATGAGTGACCAGCGCATCTCCATCGAACTTCGCGACTATCGCCACGTGGCAGGAGCCATCGGGGTTGCGGTTGCCGGCGCAATGGCATTCGCCGCGTTCGGCCTGACCGGGTGGGGCGGGGCGGACGTCCAGGCTTTCGTCGTCCCCGGCATTCTCGTACTCGGAAGTCTCGCCCTTGTGCTGCTGCACCAGGGTTATTTCGTGCTCAAGGACAGCCTCGCGCGCGCAGACGCCGAACACAGCGCCATGCTCGCCTCCGTTCATCGGGATTCGCTGACCGGCGCCCTGACGCGATCCTACTTCCTCGACCGGCTCAAGGCCGAGCTGGCCAGCCGGGATCACAGGTCGGTCGGCTACATCCAGCTCGACATGGACCATCTCAAGCTGCTCAACGACAGCCGTGGCCATGCGGCGGGCGATACCGCGCTGGCGTGCCTGGTGGACAGGGTCTGCAACGTGATGCCCGACGCGGTCATCGGCCGGCTCGGCGGCGACGAGTTCGGCGTCATCGTGCCCGGCTGCGACAGCCACAAGGCGATCCGCCGGCTGTGCACGCATATCCTCGAGGAACTCGAGCACCCGGTGACCATCGCCGCCCGGCGCGTACACCTGAGCGCCACCATGGGCATCGCCCTCGCTCCGGCCGACGCCATCACCGTCGACGAGTTGATCTCCAAGGCCGACCTGGCGCTCTACAAGGGCAAGTCCGAGGGCCGGAACACCGCGGTGGTGTTCGAAAAGGACATGTACAGCGACGAGCGCCACAAGCGCTACATCGAGCGCGAGCTGCGCGCCGCCATCCTTATGAACGAACTCGAGCTGCACTATCAGCCGATCTTCGACAGCGACGGCGAGACCCTGCGTTCGGCCGAGTCGCTGGTGCGCTGGCGCCATCCCGTGCGCGGGATCGTTCCACCGGGCGAATTCATCCACATCGCCGAGATGAGCGATCTCATCGACAAGCTCGGCGAATGGGTGCTGCGGCGTGCGTGCGCCGATCTCGACCGGCTCGGCGCGCCCTTCGTCGCGGTCAACGTTTCCGCCGCCCAGCTCCAGCGCAACGATTTCGCCGAGCGCTTCGCCGCGATTCTCGAGGAGACGGGCACCGGGGGCAGCAGCATCACCGTCGAGATCACCGAAACCGTCCCCCTCGCATCGGACGGCACGGAGAAGGTCAATCTCGACGCCATCCGGGCGCTGGGCGTGAAGATCGCCATCGACGATTTCGGCGCGGGTAATGCCAGCCTGAGCTACATCAAGACCTACGCGTTCGACATCCTCAAGATCGACAAGTCCTATGTCGATGCGATCGCCACCAGCCAGGTCGACGCCATGGTCGTCTCCGCCATCTGCCGCATTGCGCGCACGGCGGGCATGAAGGTCATCGCAGAGGGTGTCGAAACGCATGAGCAGCTCGAAACGCTGCGCCGCCTGGGATGCTGCTCGATCCAGGGCTATCTTCTGGGACGTCCGCAGCCCCTTCGGGCCTTCGCCGCGGGGCGGCATACCGGCGAGGTCTCGACCGCGGCCTGATCGGCGGACTCCCCACCGCGAGCAGTTGCACGCGCCCCCGGCTATTGCTTATAAGGAGCCCGAGCTGCCAATGCAGGCGGGTGAACGGGGAGAAGAGACTTGGAACTCAAGCGGATCAACGACCAGGTCAGCGTGTCGGGACAGATCAGGCCCGAGGATATCGCCGGGATCAAGGCCGCCGGGTTCACCACGATCGTCAACAACCGGCCCGACGGCGAGGCCCCCGATCAGCCCGCCGGTGCCGAGATCGAGGCGGCCGCGAAGGACGCGGGGCTGACCTACATCTCCATCCCCCTGGGCCGAGAGGGCGTCAGCCCCGAAATGGTCGAGACCACGCGCAAGACCCTCGACGAAAGCGCCGGGCCCGTCCTGTGCTACTGCCGCACCGGCACGCGCTCCACAACGCTGTGGGCGCTCAGCCAGTCCGGCCGCATGGATGCCCGCGAGATCATCTCGGCGGCCGGGAATGCCGGATACGACATGTCGCATCTTGCGGGGCACCTCGATTAGCCCTTGAATAGCCTGCGGGCCTTTTCCGGCCCGCCCCGCCCGGGACCCGTCGGCGGTCCCGCCGCCATCTGCTCAAGGGTGCCCATATGACCATCAAGAAAATCCTTGTTGCCAACCGCAGCGAAATCGCCATCCGCGTCTTCCGCGCGGCGAATGAGCTGGGGCTGAAAACCGTCGCTGTCTTCGCCGAGGAAGACAAGCTCGCGCTGCACCGGTTCAAGGCCGACGAGGCCTACATGATCGGCAAGGGCAAGGGGCCGGTCGAGGCCTATCTCCAGATCGAGGAATATATCCGGATTGCCCGGATATCGGGGGCGGACGCCATTCACCCCGGCTACGGGCTGCTCTCTGAAAGCCCCGAATTCGTCGACGCGTGCGCCGATGCCGGCATCACCTTCATCGGCCCGCGCGCCAAGACCATGCGCGATCTGGGCAACAAGGTCGCCGCCCGCAACATGGCGATCGAGGCCGGTGTGCCGGTCGTCCCCGCAACCGAGCCGCTGCCCGACGATCTCGACGAGTGCGCCAGGATGGCCGGAGAGATCGGCTACCCGCTGATGCTCAAGGCGAGCTGGGGCGGCGGCGGGCGCGGCATGCGCCGCATCCCCGACGAGGAGACGCTGCGCGCGGAAGTCTCCGAAGCCAAGCGCGAGGCCAAGGCCGCCTTCGGCAAGGACGAGATGTATCTCGAAAAGCTGGTCGAGCGCGCCCGCCACGTCGAGGTGCAGCTTCTCGGCGACGATCACGGCAATCTCGTCCACCTGTTCGAACGCGATTGTTCGGTCCAGCGCCGCAACCAGAAGGTCGTGGAGCGCGCACCGGCGCCCTATCTCGACGATAAGGTCCGCGAGGGATTGACCCAGGCCGCGTTGCGGCTGGGGCAGGCGGCGAACTATCGCTGCGCCGGCACCGTCGA
>CAZNHG010000056.1:0-14333 GCA_964572555.1 uncultured Devosiaceae bacterium
CCGAGGCCATCGCCACCTTCCCCCGCGCCCGCTCCATGGACGCCATGGCGGCCGTATCGCAAAGCGAGAGCGGCCTGCAGATCTATTCCGAGGCCGGGTAAGCGGGACGGAGCTTTTCCTCCATACCGCCCCAACTCGGAGGCCGTAACAGTGCGGGGGTGCGTAGCAACACGCAATTTCCATGCACCTTATCCTCGCTTGCTCGACCGGGGCTATTCTTCCCCCATCGCTGCACGCTACGAGCGCGGATGCATACGAGCTTTCCGGGTGCGGCGGGGCCGGATCGGGTCGGGGGTCGCCCCGGCCCGGGCTGAAACTGTCCGTTGATTGGACCCGCACAGCAGGGGCGGGTGTACCGGGGAAACTCGGCTGGGAGTGAGAACCGTCCCGAAGGGCAAAAAGGTCCGGTGGACCTTTTTGAGGGCCGAACGCCCGGAGAGCTACGCTCGCAGGGCCCCCACACTTCCGACAGGATAGGCCCAAAATGCCGGCCGTGCGGGGCGTGGCTGCGCCTCCATTTTTTATAGTTCGAGGTGGGTCACGTCCCGCACCGTTCGTTCAGTTTTTCGGCAAACCGTCAGGGAGGAGGCTCTCGTGCGGACAAACAAGTGCGTCCAAAGGCCAGCCGCAGTCCGCAAGCCGGCCCCATCCCCCCCACCTGTCATCCCCGCCCCCTTCACGATGCCCCCTCAGTGCGCCTTCCCCGCCACGGCGGCTTCCTCGAACGTCGCCATGTTGCGATGCAGGTGCAGGCCCGTTTTGGCGAGCACGGCGGCCAGAGCCGCCCCGCTGCCCTCACCCAGCCGCATGCCGAGGTCGAGGAGCGCGGTCTGGCCCATATGGTCCAGCACCCGGCTGTGTCCGCTCTCGGCCGACGCGTGCGCGAAGATGCAATGATCGAGCGCGGCCGGGTTGATGGCGTGGACCACCGCGGCGGCGGACGTGGCGACGAAGCCGTCGACGATGACGGGGACGTTGCGGTGACGGGCGGCCATCAGGGCACCCATCATGGCGGCGATTTCGCGGCCGCCGAGGCGGGCGAGCACCTCGAGGGGATGGGGATCGCCGGCGAGGTGCTTCGCCAGTCCGGCGTCCACAACGTCGGCCTTGCGCTTGAGCCCGGCATCGTCGACCCCGGCCCCGCGCCCGACCCAGTCGGCGCCCGTGCCGCCGAACAGGCCGGCATAGACGGCGGCGGCCACGGTCGTGTTGCCGATGCCCATTTCGCCGATGCACAGCAAGTCCACATCGCCCGCAATCGCTTCCATTCCGTACGCGATGGTGGCGGCACAGGTACGGTCATCCATGGCCGGTTCGACGGTGAAGTTGCCGGTGGGCATGTCGAGCGCCAGCTCGAACACGCGCAGATTGAGTTCATGCAGCGCGCAGATCTGGGAGATCGCAGCGCCGCCATTGGTGAAGTTCGACACCATCTGGGCCGTCACTTCGGGCGGAAAGGGCGAGATGCCCTGATTGGTCACCCCGTGATTGCCCGCAAAGATCGCGACCATCGGGTTATCGAGCGTTGGTGCGCCCTTGCGCTGCCAGCGCGCCAGGTGCTCGACCAGGTTTTCCAGCTGGCCCAGGGATCCGGCCGGCTTGGTCAGTTGGACGTCGCGGGCGCGGACCTCCTCGACCGCCGCCTCGTCGCCGTCGTTCACGATGGTGACGAGTTCGGCGATGTCGGCGTAGGGTTCGGGCAAAGTCGTGGGTTCCGCTGAAGGCATGCTTGCTCCTATCGCTGTGATGCGTGATAGACGTTCTGGCTTACACTCGGGGCCAACAAGGCAGGAGAATGGGTTGGCGGAACAATCGTCGAGTCGCCGGAACGCCGGCAACGACAATAAGACCGATGAAACCGGCTCTGGCAACAGTCCGGATGCGGAAAACGCCGAGGCGGCGAACCGGAGCCTGGCGACCGATCTGGTGATGGCGCTGCGGTTCTACTCGCGCCTGCCGGTGCCCGGCGCCGGGCACGCCAAACCCAACCTGTCGCACATGGCCCCCGCCCTGCCCTTTGCCAGCCTTCTGATCGGGGCCGGTCCGGCGCTGGTGCTGTTCCTGGGCAGCGTTATCGGCCTGCCGCCGCTGTTCGCGGCAGTTCTCGCCATCGCCTGCCTGACCATCGTCACCGGCGCCATGGCGGAGGACGCGATCGCCGACAGTGCCGACGGGCTGTTCGGCGGGCAGACCATCGAGAAGCGGCTGGAAATCCTCAAGGACAGCCGGCACGGCACCTATGGTGTGACAGCGCTGGTGCTGTTCCTGCTACTGCGCGCCGGCGCGCTGGCGACGCTGGCCGCGCATTCTCCGCTCGGGGCGGCGACGGCGTGGCTGGCCGCGGGCATCCTGTCGCGGTCAGGGTCGTTGTGGCTGACACTGCAGCTCCTGCCCGCGCGGCGGGACGGGGCATCCTCCGCCGCCGGAGGCGTGGGCAAAGTGCCCTTCATCGCGGGCGCCGGATTCGCCGTGGTTCTGGGCTTCATCTTCGCGGCCCCGTTCGTCAGCGTTGCCGGGCTTGCCGGCGCCATCGTGCTGCAAGCGCTCGTGGCCCTGGGCTGGACACAGCTGTGCCGCCACCTTGTCGGCGGGCAGACCGGAGATCTGATCGGCGGGCTGCAGGCGCTGCTTGAAATTGCCGCATTGAGTGTCTTTATAGTTCTTGTGGGGCTCTGAGAGTTCCGCGAGAGTGACGGCCAAACCGCCGCGAATCCCGGTCTTCTCGCCCCGTGCGGGCGCGGGTGGCGGCTGACCGAAACTGTTGGGAACGAGGATCGAAGGCGAATGATTTTCATCGGCGTCGCCCTGCTGATCGCCATAGGCCTGGCGCTGGTCATCACTGCCGACGCCGGGAGCCTGGTTGGACTGACCCAGCAGCAGACGGCACAGGTGATTCCGCTGCTGCTGATCCTGATTCTGGTGGCGGGCGGGGCCTTCGGCCGGCGGCAGATGCTGTCGCAGATCCTGACCAATATCGCGTTGTGGATCGGCATCTTCGCCGTCGTCGCCATCGGCTACACCTACCGCACCGAAATCTCCGGTGTCGCCAACCGCATCATGGGCGAGTTGGCGCCGGGGGCGGCGGTGGTCTCCGAGGACGGTTCGAGCGCGCGCTTTTCGCGCGGCTTCGGCGGATCGTTCGAGCTGAACGCCACGATCAACGGATCGGACCTGCCCATGATCTTCGATACCGGCGCCTCCGCCGTCGTCCTGAGTGCGCGGGATGCCCGCGCCGCCGGGATCGACACGGACGAGCTGCTGTTCGAAGTCCCCGTCCAGACCGCCAATGGCCGCGGCCGCGCCGCGCCTGTCACGCTCGACAGCATGCAGGTGGGCGGCATTGTGCGCCACAACATTCCCGCCTTCATCGCCGAGGAGGGCGCGCTGCGCACCAGCCTTCTGGGCATGACGTTCCTCGAAACCCTTTCCGAATACTCGGTCAGGCAGGATTCGCTGATTCTGCAGGATTGACCGGCGGCGCGCGGCGCTCAGGCCATTTCCGGGAGGGGCGCCGGTTCGTGTTCGGCCACGGCATCATGGGCCCGGGCGATCACTTCCGGCCCGGCGCCCTTCCGGCAGGCCTCGGTACTCAGGATCTGGCGAAACCGGCGCGCGCCCGGCAGGCCATTGGCAAGGCCGAGCATGTGGCGCGTGATCTGGTTCACCCGTACGCCATGCGTGCACTGGTGCTCCGCATATTCGGTCATGGCGTCGATGACGTCCTTCATCGTCACCGGCGGAGCAGGGGCGCTGAAGAAACGCCGATCGACATCCGCCAGGATCATCGGCGTCTTATAGGCCGCCCGCCCCAGCATCACGCCCGAGGTCCTGCCGATATGTTCGGCCGTCTCATCAAGGTCTTGGATGCCGCCATTGATCATCACGGGGAACGGCGCCAACCGGTCGGCGAGGCGATACACCCGGGCATAGTCGAGCGGTGGCACGTCACGATTTTCCCTCGGGCTGAGACCTTGTAGCCATGCCTTGCGCGCATGCACGTAAAGCGCATCCGTCCCGGCGGCGTGAACCGTGTCCGCGAAGCGATCAAGCGCGTCCTCGCTGTCCTGATCGTCGATGCCGATACGGCACTTGACGGTAACCGGCGTGCCGGTGACCTCCCGCATGGCCCTGACACAGTCGGCTACGAGCTCGGGCTCGGCCATCAAACACGCACCGAAACGCCCCGACTGTACGCGGTCCGACGGGCAGCCGACATTGAGGTTGATCTCGTCATACCCGAACGCCGCGGCAATCCGCGTGGCCTCGGCAAGTTCGCGCGGGTCGGACCCACCGAGCTGGACGGCAACAGGATGCTCGGACGGGTCGTAGCCCAACAAGCGCTCGCAATCGCCATGCACGACCGCCGCGCTCGTCACCATTTCGGTGAACAGCAAGGCCTCCCGCGTCAACTGCCGGTGAAAGTACCGGCAGTGACGGTCCGTCCAATCCATCATGGGGGCGATGGAAAGGCGCCGAGATACGCCAATCTGTGATTTCCCTTCCTTTTTCACTACTTAGGCCTTTTCATTCACTTTCGCCCTAGCCTCATTTGGCCCATTTCGTACCGTTTTTCCAGGAAAGTACAACAGTTGATCGAGAACCTGCGGGGCCGGCATACATGCCTGCTCGATCATGCGGATGATTTCGAGCTTTTCGGATGCGGGATATCTCGTTCTCCGTCGTCCCCATCTGCGATCATGCCTTTTTGAGCAGCCGGTTTTCCAGCGTCAAGCCGGCGACGGACGCCATTACCCGACAGCTAGCCGGCATACCGAAGCGCGTTCGACGAGGCCGCACGCGAGTTCCACGCGCCGGGCGGGCGCAGAGAACCCCACCATCTGGTCGCGCAGCAAGTCGAGAGCCGCCGCGCCGATCTCGCGCATCGGAATATGGATCGTCGTCAAAGGCGGGGTGTGGAAGGCCGCCTGCGGCAGGTCGTCCATGCCCATTACCGACGCCGCATCGGGCACCTTGTAGCCACGCGAGGCGAGCCCCATGGCTGCGCCGACGGCAAGGCTGTCACCCGCGGCCAGAACGGCGGAAAAATCGAGCCCCTTCTCGTCGAGCCGCGCTCCGATGACCTCGGCGGCCAGTTCGGGCAGCCAATCGTCCACCTCCACGACCCGATCCACGAGATCGGCCCCATCGCCCATCGCATCGCGCCAACCCTCGAATCGCCGCTCGATCGTGCGCCGCCCCCTGCGCATGAGAAAAAGGATGTGCTCGTGCCCGAGCCGCCGCAGGTACTCGGTGGCCATGGCCGCCGCGGCCCGGTTGCAAGGCGCAACGCTGGAAAGCCGCATGAAGGGGTCGTCGCCATTGACCAGCACGAGCGGCTTGGCGAAATCGCGCGTGCCTGCCAGCATCTCCTCATCGTCGAGCGTCAGGAACAAGAGCCCGGCAATCGCGTCATCCTCGAGCGCCCCGTCGAGCAGGGACCGTTCCTCCGCAGCGCTCGAAACCGGTTGCGTCACAACGTCGAGTCCCAGCACCGCAGCCCGTTCGCGCACGCCTTCGAGCACATGGGCAGTGAACTGGTTGCGCGCGTAGTCGATCATCGCTGCACTACTCGCCGCAATGATGACCGTCTGCCCGGCCACCGCACTGGGCATGGCGTAGTTGTACTCCCGTGCAGCCGCGAACACCCGCTCGCGGATCTCCGGGCGCACGCCTTTTTCATGGGCCAGCGCCCGCGACACCGTGCTCACCGAAACGTCGCACCGCTTCGCCAGATCCACCAGTCGCACCCGGCGGCTGATTTTTCCTCGCTTGTCCGTCTTCTCCAAGACCGTCTCCCAAACAGATGATCCGCGCAAACTGCAAAAAATTTTCAGATTGCGCAATCATTAATTCCTGACCATGATGATGACATCAAGGGTGCGACGACAGCGCTTAAGGGAGGGAACATGACGGTTGACGGTGCGCTGCTGCGCCAGCAGCTCGACAAGCTCGTCGCGGGCACCACGCAGTTGCGGCATGACGGTCGCTTCGACGAACCCAATCTCGACGGCACGGCCGGCGACTACATCAGCTTTCAGTCATGGGAATGGCCGCAGGGTGTAGGGCTATACGGCCTTGTCCGCCTCTGGTTGCATGGCGGCGACGCTGATGTCCGCACGCTGCTCGAAGACTGGTATGCAGCGCGCAACGCCGAAGGCCTGCCGCCTTTGAACGTCAACACCACCGCACCCATGCTGGCGCTGTCCCTGCTCTGGCGCGAAACTCGCGACGAGCGCTGGACGCCCGTGCTCAATGCCTGGGCCGACAAGGTCATGAACGAGCTTCCGCGCACCAAAGAAGGCGCGTTCGAACACAACGTCTCGGACAAGATCAACGCGGGCGAGCTTTGGGACGACACCATCTATATGGTCGGGCTGTTTCTTGCGAGCTTCGGTTCAGCCTCCGGGCGCGAAGAACTGGTCCATGAGGCAACCCGCCAGTTCCTCGTTCACAGCCGGTACCTCTCCGACCCCCAAACCGGCCTCTGGTTTCACGGCTGGACGTTCGACGGGCGGCACAATTTCGCACGGGCACGCTGGGGGCGAGGCAATGCCTGGATCACCGCCGCCATTCTCGACCTCATCGAGCTCGCTGCGTTGCCTCCCGCGGTCGAGAACTTCCTGATAGGCGTTCTCGAAAGCCAGGTCGAGGCACTCCTGCCGCTTCAGACGGCAGCCGGCGCCTGGCGCACGCTATTGGACGACCCCTCGTCCTACGAGGAGATTTCCGCGACCGCCGGTTTCGGCTACGCGCTTTTGAAGGCCTCCCGCCAGAACATTGGCACCCCCGCCTGGAAGGAGGCCGGTCTCAGGGCTCTCTCTGCCGTTCTCGCCAATATCGATGCCAATGGCACGGTCCAGAACGTCTCCTACGGCACCCGGATGGGCCACGACCTTCAGTTCTACAAGAACATCCCCATCCAGCCCACCGGCTACGGTCAGGCCCTGGCCATCCTGTGCCTGGTCGAGGGCCTCGAACACACAAAGAAGGGGGCGCAGGTCGCATGACGATGAATGTCCGCTACGGCGTCTCGCCGAACGATATCAGGACCTTCGACACCGCGCGCCTGCGGTCCGAATTCCTCATCGAGAACGTCTTCGCTCCCGGCGCAGTCAATTTCACCTACACCCATATCGACCGGATGGTCATCGGCGGCGCCGTTCCGGCAGACAGCGAGCTGTCCTTCGGCGACGGCGCCGGTGTCGGCACGCCGTATTTCTTCGACGCCCGCGAAATGGGCATCGCCAATCTCGGCGCGCCGGGCACGGTCACCGTCGACGGCGAAACCTTTGCGCTCGCCAATCGCGACATCCTCTATATCGGTCGTGGCGCCCGGGAGGTACGGTTATCGAGCGACGATGCCGGGACCCCCGCAAGGTTCTACATGAACTCGGTGCCGGCGGGCGCCGACATTCCTCATCGCCTGATCCCGAAAGCCGAGGCCAAGCCGCTTGAACTGGGCGAAGACGCACGTTCGAACAAGCGACGGCTCGCAATGTACATCCATCCCGAGGTCGCGCCCTCCTGCCTCCTTCTGATGGGCATCACCGACCCGGCCCCCGGAAGTATGTGGAACACAATGCCGCCCCATCTCCACGAGCGCCGCATGGAAGCCTATTGCTATTTCGACCTCGCCCCCGAGGACCGCGTCGTGCACATTATGGGGCGCCCGGACGAGACCCGGAATATCATGGTCGCCGACCTCGAGGTGGTTCTTTCCCCGGCCTGGTCGATCCATATGGGCGCGGGCACCGGACCCTACGGCTTCGTGTGGGGCATGACCGGTGAAAACCAGGCCTATACCGACGTTGATCCGGTCCCGGTGTCGGAGTTGCTCTGATGCTCGATACGGCAAAGAGTCAGGGTTTCCTCGAGCGCCCGATCGAAAAGGGCCAACCGCTCACCTATTGGCGGCTCAGCGCCACCACCGAGGAGCGCTACGACGTGGCCGACCAGCCCATGTCGGGCGAGATGGACCCGTTCTTCTTCGTCACCAAGCACAAGAACTTCGTCCCCCACGAATATCCCTGCCGCACCCGGTTCGCCGCCGAACGCCGTGACAAGCATCCGGTTGTATCGGGCGCATTCACGCCTGCGCGCACCTGGCTGCCCTTCGGCTCGCCACGCGTCGATCTTTCGGGCTTTTGGTTCCGTCCGACAGTGCTGGCGACTTTCGCGGAAACCGTCCTCCACGCCGCGAAAGCGGGCACGGCAAAATTGCGCCTTGGCACCTGCGGCGGCGCGGTTCTTTTCGTCAACGGCATCGAAGCAGGCTGGATGGCCCCCTATTCGCGCAACCTCGAGGCGCAGGCCGAATTCGAGATCCCGCTCAACGCCGGCGAAAACACGTTGACGCTCTATTTCGACGACCTCGCCGAGCGCGATGTGCGCTACTACTTCCAGCTCAACTATCTCGACGGCCCCGACGCAACGCTGCGCCTGCCGACTGCCGCCGAGGGCGCGGTGGCCGAGGCGATCGAGGCGACGCTGACCTCGATGCGCTTCGAAAGGCCCGCCTATTCCGCAGGCGAAGTCGCCCTCGAAACCGACAGGCCACTTCCCTTCGCGGCGAAGGCCGACATCCGCATCGAGGGGGACTTCATGTCCACCGAACGGATGGACTGGAGCGCCGAAATCCGGGCGGGCGCACGCCGCATCTCCGTCGCGCCGGCCACCGAGCTACCCTCTGACTTCCGCCATTTCCACGTCGCGTTGACTGCCAACGGCTTCACCGCCGGCCGCGTCTTCGGCGTCGAAATCTGCAACGCCGACGCGCAGGGCACCGCCCCCAAGGCCCTCGACGCACGCATCGCCGCCGCGCTCGAAACCGTCGCCGCGCAGGGCGAGCCCGATACGGTCACCGCGCTCGCGCGTCTTGCAAGCGATGCGCCCATGGCGGAAACCGAAACGATGATAGCGCGCACGCTCGCGGCAATCGAGGATTGCCACGACTGCGCCGATTTCATCCTTGTGCCGCTCCTTTGGGCGCGCATCCGCTTCGCCGAAAAACTCTCGGACGATCTCCTCGCGCGCGTCGATGCCGCAATCCTCGAATACCGCTACTGGATGGACGAGCCGGGCAACGACGTGCAGTGGTATTTTTCGGAAAACCACGCGCTCCTGTTCCACACCGCAGCCTATCTCGCCGGCGACCTTCTCCCCAACGCCCGCTTCCAGCGCTCCGGGCGCTCCGGCGCCGACCAGTCGGCAACCGGCCTCGAGCGTGTCCGCGCCTGGCTCGACCATTTCGAAGCCTGGGAAATGGCGGAATTCAACTCCGCCCCCTATTTCCCAATCGATCTCAAGGGCCTCACAGCGCTCTTCGCGCTCGCGCCGCACCAGGACGTACGCGAACGCTCCCGCAAGGCCATCGTCCGGCTCATCGAGATCGTCGCCAATTCCGCTCATCACGGCGTCCTTACCGGCGCCCAGGGGCGCTCTTACGAGCACACGCTGCGCGCGGGGCGCTCGCTCGAACTTTCCGGCATCGCCCGGCTCCTCTGGGGCCTGGGGCATTTCGGCCGCCGCTTCCACGCCCTGCCCCAGCTCGCGCTTTGCCTGCGCGACCACGGGCTCGATATCCCCGCCGCGTTCGCCTCCCGCGCGAGCCTTGCAAGGGGCGAGGCGCAAGAATGGAGCTTTGCGCAGGGCCGGGACCGCTTCGCCGCGCTCTATCACTTCAAGACCCACGGTTCCGCGCTCGGCTCGGCCGCCACTTATCGCTGGCACGAATGGGGCTATCAGGAAACCGTCCTGCACGCCCGAATCGGCGACAATCCGGACGCCCAAGTCTGGATCAACCATCCCGGCGAAGTCATCCATTCGGGCTTTGGCCGTCCCTCCTATTGGGGCGGGTGCGGCACGCTGCCCCGCGTTCAGCAATATCGGGGTCTCGCCATCCTCAAGTTCACCGCCCATCCGGACCAGCCGGACTTCACCCACGCATGGTTCCCGCAGCAAGCCTTCGACGCGACCGCGCTCGAAGACGATCGCGCGGTCGCGACCTGCGGCGGCGGCGCCATCGTGCTGTCGGGCGCGGACCCACTCGTACCGGTCGTCGACGGCCCCACGGCGGGTAACGAACTGCGCCAAACGGGCAGGGAAACGGCGTGGATCGTGCGCACGATAGATATCGCCCCCGGCACCGCCCCGGCGACAGTCGCCGAACGCCTTGCCGGCCTCGCCATCCGCGAGGAGGCGGATGGGGCGCTGGGCGTCGACGATCCCGAATATGGCAAGGTCCTGTTCCATGCAGATGGCCGCGTCGCCGCCGAAGGCCGCACGCTCGATCCAAAGGCATGGACCGTCAAGGGCGAACGCCAGGCGTTCGAAAGCGCCGCGCCATAGGCTTCTGCAGCAGGCAAAAGCCCCGCCAAGAGGGACGGCCTGCCGCGTCAACCGACCCCCTTGGGGGTCATCAAGGAGGAGACGATGAAAAATCTTTGTGCTGCTATCGCGATCGGGCTTTTGAGCACCTCCGCAGTTCACGCAGGTGATGTCCGGATTCTCTGGTATTCCGACGGCGTGGAAGGGGAGGTGCTTGGCGACCTGCTCGACCGGTTCATGGAAGAACACCCTGACATCAACGTCATTCTGGACAATGTCGCCTATACGGTTGTGACCGAGCAATTGCCGATCCAGCTCGAGGCCGGCCAGGGTCCGGATATCGTCCGCGTCACCGACCTGAAGTCGCAGGCGGATCACTGGCTCGATCTGACACCCTATCTCGAGGATCCCGAATACTGGCGCACCAATTTCGGCGACCAGGCCGACTGGATGCGCCCCGACGGTTCGGATGCGATCACCGGCTTCATGACCCAGATTACGCTGACGGGCGGGTTCGCCAACAAGACCCTGTTCGATCAGGCCGGCGTCGAGCTGCCGGCCGCCGACGCAACCTGGGACGACTGGATGGCCGCCGCCTCGGAAGTCGCCGCCAACCAGCAGGTGCCGATGACCGCCGCGCTCGACCGTTCCGGCCATCGCCTCACCGGACCCGCCGTCTCCTATGGCGCCAATTATATCGGCGAGGACGGCATGCCCGCCCCGATCGATGACGGCGTCAAGACGTTCGTCGAAAAGTTCGTCGGATGGAATGATGAAGGCGTGATGGCCCAGGACGTCTGGGTTTCGGCAGCCGGCACCACGTATCGCGCCGCCGCCGAGGACTTCATCAACGCCCAGCTCGTCTACTACTACTCGGGCTCCTGGCAGATTCCGAACTTCGCCGAAACGATCGGCGACAGTTTCGACTGGGTGGCGACCGGCAGCCCGTGCGGTACCGATGCATGCAGCGGCATGCCCGGCGGCGCCGGCCTCGTGGCGGTGAAATACACCGAGAACCCCGAGGAAGTCGCGATGGTCATGGACTATCTCGCCAGCGAAGAGGTCGTGCGTGAATTCTCCGAACGCACACTGTTCCTGCCCGCTCACAAGGGCGTTGTTGAAGGCGGCCTCGACTACGAAACCGACAACCCGCTCGTCGCGGACGCGCTCAACGGCTTCGTCGAGGCTTCGAAAACAACAGCTCCACACGCCCTTGAACTGCCCGGCTGGCAGTGGTCTTCGGCCTATTACGGCGCGCTCGTCAACCGCGTGAGCCAGGTGATCGCGGGCGAGTTGACGCTCGAAGAAGCCTATGAGGCCATGGACGCCGACATTGCCGACGTCGTCGCCACGCAGAGCATGTAACCAGCAGGGATAGTACCCGCAATGTCCGCCATCAGCGACATTGGCAACAAGACCGGCGCCGCACTCGCGGCGTCGGTCAAGTGGGCCGCCGGCATCATCGACCCCCCCTTGCGCTGGCTTCAGAACAAGGCCGGCTTCAACGGCATGGCGGCTTTTTTCCTCGCGCCGAACATGCTGATTTTCGGCATCTTCATCCTGTTTCCGATGGTCATCAATTTCGCCTATTCGATGACCGGGGGCGGCGCGCTCTTTCTGCCCGAGCGCGTGTTCGTCGGGGCTGACCAATATGGCCGGCTTCTCACCTGTGAAGACTATTCGCGCCCCATCACCTGTACCGAAGACCAGTTCTGGACTGCGGCCCGCAATACGGCGATTTTCGTCGTCGTGCAGGTGGGGCTGATGATCGTCCTAGCATTGACTACGGCACTCGTTCTCAACAGGAGCCTGCGCGCCCGCAGTTTCTGGCGCGCGGTCTTCTTCTTCCCCGTGCTGCTCTCGCCGGTGGTTGTCGGGCTCATCTGGCGCTGGATTCTGGCGCGGCAGGGACTGCTCAACTACATCCTCTACCAGTTCGGCATCGATCAGACCGTCTGGCTTACCGACCGCTTCTGGGCCTTCGCCGCCGCAGTCGGCGTCTCCATCTGGGCGCATATGGGCTTTTACGCACTTATCCTGCTCGCCGGGCTCCAGGCGATCCCCAAGGACCTATACGAAGCCGCTGAAATGGACGGCACGCGTCCCGCGCGCGTTTTCTGGCGCATCACGCTGCCACTTCTAGGGCCCAATCTGCTCGTCGTTCTTGTTCTCGCGCTTATCCGCGCCGTACAGATTTTCGACGAAGTCTTTGTCCTGACCGGCGGCGGGCCGGGCACGAGCACACTCTTCATCACCCAGTATATCTACGAGGTCGGATTCGCGTCCGTCCTGCGCAACCCCGGACTCGCGGCCGCGGCCTCGATCCTGATGGGCGCAGTCCTCGTGATCCTCACCCTTATTCAACTCGGCGTCGGCCGGCGCAGGGATCCCAGGGAGGCGAAAAAGTGAGCCGCATCGTTTCCTTCCTCACCCGCCGGCGCGGCGGCACGAGCTGGCACTGGACCGACATCGTCACCTGGGTCTGGCTGATCGGCGGGCTCATCATCATGTTCGGCCCGGCGGTGTGGCTGGTCGGTTCGTCATTCAAGACGCCCGCGGGACTGGCCGAATTTCCGCCCACCATCCTGCCCTACGCGACCGAAGAGGTGACGGTCGAAGGCTATGACGAACCGCTTCCACTTTTCGAGGTGACCCTTGAGGACGGCAGCACGGCCATTCTCGCCGAAGCCCGGCGCATCGGCACCGTCGCACAGATGGTCGACCCCAACGCTCCAGGCGAGCCCGTCCCCGTGAACATCGACGACCGCACGCCGGTACGCGAACTCTCATTCGAAGTGGGCAACTACACCGAGCCCTTCGTCCACTTCGATTTCCTGCAGTACCTCTACAATTCCGTCTTCGTCACGGGGATGGCGACGATCATTACACTGGTGGTCAATTCGATGGCCGCCTTCGCGCTCTCGAAGTACAGGTTTACCGGGCGCAACGTCGTGATGTTCCTGATCCTGGCGACCTTGATGGTCCCGCTCTCGGTCATCCTGGTGCCTCTTTATTCGGTGGTCTCGGCGCTCGGGCTCTTCAACTCGCTCTGGGGCGTCATACTCCCAACGGTGGCGACGCCCACCGGTGTGTTTCTTTTGCGCCAGTACATGCTCACCATCCCCGACGACCTGATCGACGCCGCGCGCATGGACAAGGCGTCGGAGTGGCAGATTTATTGGCGGATCATCCTTCCACTCACTGCACCCGCACTCGCCGTGCTCGCGATCTTCTCGGTCGTCTGGCGCTGGAACGACTTCCTCTGGCCGCTGATCGTGCTTTCGCGCAAGGAGCTCTACACCCTGCAGGTTGGCCTCAACGTCTATGCGGGTGAACTCAACGTCCAATGGCACTTCATTCTCGCAATGACGGTCGTCACCATGATCCCCGTGGTGCTCGTCTTCGTCTTCCTCCAGCGCTTCATCACCACCGGCATTGCCGGGGCCGGACTGAAATAGGAGTTCTTCCGTGAGCCAGATTACCCTTAGTGGTGTGGGCAAATCCTTCGGCGCGGTCGAGGTGCTGCGCGATATCGACCTCGATATCAAGGACGGCGAGTTCGCCGTCTTCGTGGGTCCTTCGGGCTGTGGCAAGTCCACCCTTTTGCGCCTGATCGCCGGCCTCGATATGCCCACGCTCGGAGATATCCGGATCGACGATACGGACGTTACCAAGGTCCCCGCCGCCGACCGCGGTCTTGCGATGGTGTTCCAGTCCTATGCGCTTTATCCGCATATGAGCGTTAAGCAAAACCTTGCGTTCGGACTCGAGAACTCCCGCATGCCTAAGGCCGAGATCGAGGAGCGTATCGCGGAAGCGGCGCGCATGCTCGAAATCGACTCCTATCTCGGCCGCCGTCCCGGCCAGCTTTCGGGCGGCCAGCGCCAGCGCGTCGCCATCGGCCGCGCCATCGTGCGCAACCCGTTGGCATTCCTGCTCGACGAGCCGCTCTCGAACCTCGATGCAGAGATGCGCGTTTCAATGCGCGCCGAGCTCGCGGCGCTGCA
>CAZNHG010000057.1:0-14222 GCA_964572555.1 uncultured Devosiaceae bacterium
CGCGGCTTCATCGTCGGGGATGTAGGCAATCGTGGAAACAAGATCATAGGCCGGGCAGGTCGCGGCCGAGCGTCCAAAGCAGGAAGAATTCACGCTGCGGATTTACGCCGGCACGCTCGGTCAGATATTCGCGAAGATGGCCTTCGGGTAGCAAGTTCGAGAAGAACGGTAGCACGCGCGTCTGCGTTGCCGGAAGATCGGTGATGAGCTGACCGAAATCATCCTTGAAGGACAGACTGAGCGTGGGCCGGTTAGGGTTTTCGGAATAAGCGTCGGCAAAGCTGAATAATGTGCGGTCTCCGTGCACATGGGTGAGCGTCCCGATAATCTCGCTATGGAGCTTTATGTTGAGGACGGAGACCTCAGCCATCATCGTCCTCCCCCTTTTCAAGACGATATGCGGGCCGCGCTGCATCGGCGCTCTCCACCTGTTGGTGGATAAGGAGGTTACGGATGCGCCGCGACCGTTCCGCCAGCAGGGTGAGCTGCTTTTGCGCCTTCGCCGGAAGGGCGGGCACCTTGCCAGCCGCCTGTTGTTCTTCTGTCAGGCGGCAAACTTCATGCAACGGTTTAACAATATCGCGCACGCCCCTAGGATCGGCGCTCTCTCTGAAATTACTGATCGTCTGCAAGTTCTCCTGCACGATGTTCAGGTCTTTGAGGTCCGGATATGCGGTGCGCAGAACGCTGATGGTATCGAGCGCGCGGGTCAGTTCCCTGGCGATCTGCAGGTTCTTTGGCCCTGTGCGCGCACGGGACGCAGTGCTCCGGATCACGCTTTCGACGGCGGGGAGCGCCTTGCGCGGGACAAGCCCGAGTTCCAGGTCAAGGGCGCGGGCAAGCTCAATCAGGCTGGACAACCTGATATCAGCGTTGCCGTTTTCGATCTTTGAAATATGGCTCTGCGGCACGCCGGTCCGCTCAGACAGCGCCCGCTGGCTGAGACCCTTGGCTTCGCGTGCGCCCTTCAGCGCTTCTATGATCTCTTCATTCGCATACGTCATGATATGTAATTGCATATCTTCTGAACATTTTGATCCATCATAGCATATTACCAACGACGGCGTCGAATTTGATATGCTTTTATATATCGATTCCTACGTTTGATCTATTTTCGCATATCAAAATCGCTTACTGCTGTCGGATGAACCAGGTGAGGTGCAACGAGCAATGACGCCATGATGAGTTCGACCTCTGCAGCCTCATTGTGATGTGGGCGTATGATCGACTGAGCCATGTAGCCGCTGGCTACGCGAACAAGGGCCTCTGACCGCTCGACGCCGGCCGCCATCCTTTTCTTGTTATTGCAGTGATCGAGGGGCAAACCGGCACGCCGTCATACAAGACGGACGCCCGCAATCTTTAACAATCCTCGCCGGTGACGACGAGATGTTGGACAGCCACGACCAGCGCCCTCAGGTCCAAGGTCGGCATTGACCGACGCAACTCGGCGCCGATGGGTGCGCGAAAGAAAGATCCAGCGCGAAGAGCAGTGTAGATCTCACGACATCGGGGCCGACCCTGAGTACGGCCACAAGATCAGCGGCATTACAAATCTGCAGCGATCCTGAAACCGCAATGACCGGTCGAACTGTCTGGATCGTTCCATGAGCGTGAATGCACATGGTAGCGGTCGCAGTAGCTCTCATGGCACAGATATGAGCCTCCCCGCTGGATGCGCGCGTGCCCGCTGGAGGGACCCTTGGGGTCGATTTCAGGCATCAATTGTGGTTCTGGGCGCGGTCCATGGAAATCGTGCACCCACTCCCAGACGTTGCCGGTCATGTTGTACATTCCATAGCCATTGGCCTCGAATGCATCCACGGGTGCAGTCGTGACCCAGCCGTCATCGGCAGTGTTGTGATCAGGGAACTGGCCCTGAAAAGTATTCATCTTGTGGTCGCCGCCGGGTTGCATTTGATTGCCCCAAGGGAACCTCTTGCGCACCAGGCCGCCCCGTGCGGCACGTTCCCATTCGCCCTCACGTGGCAGGCGAACGCCTGCCCAGTTGGCATAGGCCAAGGCATCGTACCACGCGATATGAATGGCTGGATGGTTCTCACGCCCCTCGGTACTTGACCCCCTGCCCTCCGGGGCCGACCAGCTAGCGCCGTCAACCTTGCGCCACCACGATAATCCGGGGGGATGCATCGGCCAGGACGCGGCATCTTCGAGCAGCGCATGAAAAACGTAGCTCCACCCCTCCTGCTCTGCGACAGTTCGGTAGCCGGTATCCTCGACAAAGAATGCGAAGTCTGCATTGGTCACGGCGAAGGGAGACATGAGAAAGTTCGATATCTTGATCTTGCGGCGCGGGCTGTCGAGATCTTGGGGGAAGCGAGAGCGACGCGCACCGATTTCGTAGATGCCACCAGGTATCTCGCAGAGCCGCTCGCGGATCTCGGCTCTGACGTTCGATGTCGCGAGCGCTACCTCCTCCGCCAGAGCGAGATAATCAGAGGGGGAAGTATCTGTTTGTGACCCCATGGCCTTCGCGGACGGCCCACAGCAACTCTTCTTCGATATCAGGTCCATAAAGCCCCCTTCGATTTTCGTCCTGCTGACCAGACGTCCCGTCATATCCGGACAAGTCTCATGAGATAGCTCACCATCATGGAGAGCCAGCCCGCCATCAATGCGAATGCCAGTGTGATCAACCCATAAGCGAGCCCGTGATCAATTGCGAGGCCGCGCAGCATCCGCGAGAAGCCCACTCTGTCCACCGTGATGGTCGCCGTGCGCCGGGCGATGACTTTCCCGGCACGCAACGCATAGGCTGAAACCTTGTAGCTGCCGGTCACTACGTCCGCGGGAAGTTTAAAGCGCGCCTCGAACAGCCTTTTGTCTATCAGGTGAAGTGCTTGCTGGTGATCGTTGAACCGACCGCTATTAGCCCCAATGCGATGCAGGGCATCGAGATAAGCCTCTGCGTCGGCGTCGTGTGCGGGGCGCAGGTGTCGGATCTTGGCAGCGACGGAAATAGCCGGCAAGTGCGGTGTTGAGCCGGCGCTACTGCTTTCGCTCGGTGTAGTCTCCGCTGTAGCAAAAAAACTGGGCACGTTCGCGACTGGATAGGCGTGAGTGTTGATCCACATACCTGCCTGCTGGGTTTTGCGTCGTACGACGACGTCCTCCGGCGGTCCCGCGACGGTTACCGCCAGGTGGACGTTCTCCTCATTCCCGAGGGGCTCGCCTTCGTCGGACGTCAGCGCGCCGAAGACAAGGATCTCCGCCCCATCGAATGCAGAGGTTATCGGGACGAAGTTGTGGCTGAGGCCAAGAACAATCTCTTCGGCGGCTACAGGTGAGGTGAACTGGGGCGCGAGCATCAGCGCGATAACAAGGCGAGCGAGCCTCATCATGACTTTGCCACAACATCGATTGAATAGGGTTCGGATGGCTGGCTGAGGATATCCCAGGCAACTTTGGAGCCAACAACCAGCACGAGCGAGGCCAGGATCAGGCGCATGTACTCCGGGCGCATACCTGTGCCAATTCGTGCACCCAGTTGCGCACCGATCACGCCGCCGAGGATAAGCAACATGGCGAGTGTCATGTCGACGGTGTGATTGGTAGTGGCGTGCAGAACGGTGGTGAACGAAGCCACGACCATGATTTGTACCAACGAGGTGCCAACCACGACGCGCGCCGGGATCCTGAGAAGGTAGATCATGGCGGGCAGCATGATGAATCCGCCCCCCACTCCCATGATGGCGGCGAGGACGCCGCATAACATTCCGACGAGAAACAAGGGCAGAATGGAGATATAGAGCCCCGAGGTGCGGAACTTCATCTTGAACGGAAGGTTGTGGATCCACAGATGCCGCTTGCGTCTTCGGGGCAGTTTGCTGGTCAGAGCGTGCAGGCTTTCAGCAAACATCATGAGGCCGATGAAACCGAGAAAGACCACGTAAAAGAGCTGCACTATCAAATCCACCTGCCCTATTTCGCTGAGAGCGGCATAAAGATTCACACCTCCGACCGAGCCGGCGAGCCCGCCAGCAAGCATGATCAATCCCATGCGCAAGTCGACTGCCTGCCTCCGCCAATAAGCCAGTGCACCGGAAAGCGACGACGCCACGATCTGAGCGGCTTGCGTTGATACGGCCACGCCCGGCGGAATGCCGACGAAGAACAGGAGCGGCGTCAACATGAAGCCCCCGCCGACGCCGAAAATGCCCGACATCGCCCCGACAAGAGCCCCAAGTGTAACGATTAGCAGGGGGTCGACCGGCATACCGGCAATGGGCAGATAGATGGTCATGAACGGGAGCGGTCGGCCAAGTTCGAGTTCGGATGCGCGCTCCGGAAGGCCTGCGCGGGTGGCTTGTCCGGGCGGTGATGACAAGTGTTGTGCACGGGGGTTGCCCGCTATGGCTGGTTCTCATGGGGCCAACTGACCATCCCGCGACCTGGGAGGCGCCGCCGGACGGTCAGCTGGGTTTCCAGGCCTGGTTGGTGCCTTCGGCTCAACCTGTGGCCTGAAGCGCGTAGGACTGAGTCCGCGTCGCACTCAAGGTGCGCCATTTAAGGATGTCCTCGATCAGTGAGTACTTGGTTTCGCGATGTCCTGGATCGTCCCATAGGTTCACAACCTCCCGAGGGTCGTCTTCGAGGTTGAACAGCAATCCCTCAGGGTAGTCGACGTAGTGCACGAGCTTGAATTTGCCCTTGCGGATCATTGTCTGGAACTCGCTTGCCTGAACGATGAGATCTCGAGCCTGCTCGGCAAACACGGCCTCGCGCACGTCGCCCCCTGTCCCATCGAGATGTCCCTTGAGCGAGATCGCTTCCATGAACTCGGGTATCTCAGCGCCTGCGAGATCAAGGATGGTCGGGCCGAGGTCCATCAGCGAAACCAGGCCGG
Organism: uncultured Devosiaceae bacterium; assembly: GCA_964572555.1. Taxonomy (GTDB): domain Bacteria; phylum Pseudomonadota; class Alphaproteobacteria; order Rhizobiales; family Devosiaceae; genus CAZNHG01. The sequence continues at coordinate 4,868 of CAZNHG010000057.1, forward strand.
TGACTTCCTTGCCGCGGGCCAGTTGCGAAGGCGCCCATATGATAGCCGGCACCTTGGTGCTTTGGTCGTACATCGACCATTTCTGCGACAGGCCGTGATCATTGAGGCAGTCGCCATGGTCGGATGTGAAGACGACGATCGTGTTGTCGAGCACGCCGCGGCGCTCGAGCGCCTCAAGGATATTGCCGACCTGCTCGTCGATCATTGAGACGTTGGCGTAGTACGCCGCCCGTTGCCGGTGGAGCTGCTCGGGCGTCGGTTCGGCGATATGTATGATCGCGTCGTACTGGGACTCCTGATGCTTCTTCTTGAGCTTTTGGACGGGCTCAATCAGGTCGGGGATATCCTCCCTTATGGGGGCGGGAAGATCCTCCTTGGCAAGGTAGTGATTGAACCAGGACGCCACTGGATCATAGGGCGGATGGGGGCCGGGGATTCCCACCTGGAGGAAGAATGGCTCATCGCCGTCCCAGCGATCGAGCCACATGCAGGCCATTTCAGGCACGAAGTTGTCCGAATGCAGGTCCTCGGGCAGTTCCCAGACAAAGGCGCCAAGGCTCGAATGATAGTCCTGGCGGTGCTTATAGGTCTCGGTGTCCGGCTTGGTCAGGCCACGGGCCCAGAATGCCTTGTCCCAATTATCGAGGTAGAACGGGACTGTTGGGTCGCTGCGATCCTTGTTCTCGGTAACGTGACGTTCGTGAAAACCGAAAGGTGCTTCGACAGGATAGGTGTGCATCTTCCCTACGTTGACACAGCGATAGCCTGCATCTGCGAGGTCTTGCGCCCAGCAGTAGGACCACTGCTCGTCGTTGCGAAAAACCCCATTGGTGTGTGGATAGGTGCCCGAGAAGAGCGAGGCGCGCGAAGGCGAACACGAGGGGGCGGTCACGTACATGTTGGAGAAGTAGGTGCCTTCGTCGACGAGCCGGTCGAGATTGGGGGTATCCATCCATGGGTGACCAGTCGCGGCAATCGTATCGACTCGTTGCTGATCGGTAATAATGAAAACGATGTTGGGTTTGTCAGCGGCTTGGGTGGTCTGGCTCATCCTTTGACTGCGCCTCCAAGAGATTGAACAATATAGCGGTTGGCAAACATGATGATGGGGACGATCGGCAAAGTGAGCACGATCGTCGCCAAGGCGATCGAACCCCACTCGACACTTGAGTAGGAAACGAAGTTCATAATCGCCACGGGTGCGGTTGCCGTCTCACCGCGTGTAAGGATCAGGGCGAAGAAGAAGTCGTTCCAGGCAAGGAGAAACCCCAGGATAGCTGCCGCGACTATGCCGGGACGCGAAACGGGAATAACGATCTTCCAAAGGATCTGGGCGATGTTGGCGCCATCGATGGCGGCAGCCTCGATGAGATCAGAGGGGATCTGTGCGAAAGAGGTCCACATGGACCAGACCACAAAGGGGAGCGTGAGGGACATATAGGCAAAGATCAGCCCTCCCCGCGTGTTGATGATGCCCAAGTTGAGATAGGCAAGAAACAGCGGCAGGACGATCCCGATCGGTGGCGCCATACGCAGGAGCAACAGAGCCCACGATGTGACGAATGTGCCGCGCAGTCGGCCCTTGGCCAGCGCGAATCCTGCGGGGATGCCGATCGCAAGGGCCAGGATTGTGGCACCCCCAGCCGTGATGATGCTGTTGAGCAGGGCTCCGGGAAAATCCGAACGAGCCAGCGCCCCGAAATTCTCTAGCGACCAGGAAAGCGGAGATTCCCAGATGGGTTCGAATAGGTTCAGCTTGGGCCTGAAAGTGAGCAGGACAGCCCAGATGACGGGTAGCAGCGCAAAGCAGAGGAGCGCGACCATCATAATGCGCCCAAGCACGAAGCGGAATCCGGTGCGACGGTCGATCATGCGTTCACCCTTGCGTTGATACGGGCGACCCAATAGCTCGCCGCGGCTGCAAACAGGAACAGCGTGACGGCAACAGCGGCACCGTATGAGATGTCGGAATTTTGGAAAGCCTGAACATAGGCATAGTAGTTGGTCGCCTGCGTCGAGCGCCCCGGCCCACCTTTGGTCATGACGTAGATGAGGGGGAAGTGCTTGAGCGTCTCGATGAAGCGAAAGAGCGTGACCAGCAGCAGAGCCGGTTTGAGCAACGGCAATGTTATCACAAAGAAGGCGCGGAGCTGGCTGGCCCCATCGATTGCCGCGGCTTCCTTCAGCTCACGCGGAATTCCCTGCAATGCAGCCAGGATCAGCAGCATGACAAAGGGAAAGTTCGCCCAAGTGTCGGCGATAACGATCGCCGATATGGCGCCCTCCTGCGTCGCGAACCAAGCCGGCTCCGGCAGACCGAGAGCATCAAGCACAGCGTTGATCGGCGACAGGGTCGGGGTGAACAGCGATAGCCACACCAATGCGACGGCAACGTGCGGCACGGCAAAGGGGATGGTGAAAAAGCCGCGGGCGACTTTCCAGTTCGGAACGATCTGATCGAGCCCGACGGCAATGGCGGTTCCAACCACGAGCTGCACAGCGACCCCGCCAAGGCTGAGCATCAGCATGACGTAGATCGAATTGAGGAAGCGCATGTCCGAGACCAGTCGGACGAAATTGTGCAGTCCCCAATTCCCGTCCCAACCGCGAATGAGGTGGAAGTCGGTCAGGGATAGAGCAAACATTCCCAGCAGGGGAATGACCGAGAAGAGAGCGACGAAGAAAGCGGTTGGATAGACCAGTCGCGCATAGTCACGACTCCGCCGGGCCTGCAGACTTCGCCGCGCCGCCGGCTTGGCGGCAGGCGGTTCACAGGCAGCCGTGGCGAGATCGTTCGACATGGGAGTTCCTTTCGAGGGCTCGGCCCGGTAACAGGCGGCGGGAGGCCATGCCCCCCAGGGAGCAGGGGCATGGCCGGCGTGGCGCTTACTGGTTGAGAACGCTCTCAACCTCCGCCTGCGCGTTCTTCAATGCGTCCGCATTCGATTGGATACCGTTGAAGGCGGAATTGACATTGTCACCGATTGCGGCGCCCATTTCCGGCCACTGCACGATCAGTGGGCGGTAGTTGGGAATGGTCTCGGACAGTGACTCGCTGCGTAGCCGGATCAGGTCGGGACTGATCTCGGCGTACTTGGCGGCTACGTCTTCGTGCTCGCCGACGGCGGGGCGCGTGAAGTCTGGAAACGCCTTATCGACCGCAATCTGGGCCTGAACCTCTTCGCTTGTGGCCCATTCGATAAACTTGAACGCCGCCTCAGCGTTGTCCGACGCCTTGGGAATGCCAAGCCCATGCACGGCAATTGCAGGCGAACGGCCCTCCGGCCCCTCTGGCACCGGCGCCAGAGCGATCTTGTCGGCAACCTTGCTCGCCTCGGGATCAAGGGTCGGCACCACGTTCGAAGTGCCATCAATGAACATGGCGACATTGCCGGCCTGCATGGCTGCAGCAGCCTCGGGGTAGTTGATGTTCGAGATGCCCGGAGGTCCACTCTCGTTGAGCATCTCAGTGTAGAGGTTGAGCCCCCTGAGGTTCTCGTCGCTATTGATCACTGGCGTCATGTCGGTGGGAAAGTCGGCGAAGAAGGAGCCGCCAAAGGCGCGCGTGATCATCGGCAACACGAACATATTGAACCCCTGTCCCGGCGAGGTACGCATGACGATGCCGGCGACATCATCGGAATTGACCTCGGCTGCGACCTTCTTTGTTTCTTCCCAAGTCGTTGGCGGGGTGTCGATCAGATCGGTGCGATACGCCATGAGCCCGGTTTCGACAAACATGGGCAGACCGTAGGATTCGCCGCCCACTTCATAGGTCGAGAGCGCCGAGGGGAAGAAGCCGTCAGCGGTATCCATATTATCGACCTGACCTGAGATCGAACGCAGCCAGTCGGCCGCAACCCAGCGCTGTAGTTGGATGGCGGGCACATGAACGACATCGAGGTCACCTGCGCCGCCGGTAAAGGCGAGCATGACCTGGTTCTCGAACACGCTTTGCCCGACGACCTGGACGTTGACCTTGATACCGGTTTCCTGTTCGAACTGGTCGGTCAGCTCGGCAATGCCGCGTGTCACGGGCAACGAGAACATCATGACATCGATCTCTTGGTCCTGCGCCTGCACGGGAAGCGCATGGCCGAGTCCCATCGTTGCCGCGACGCAGGCCGCGGTTACACACATACGGAGATTTTTCATAGTTCCTCCCTTTCGGTTGGTCAGCCGCTTGCTTCGTCCTCGAACGCATCACGGCTGAGAGGTGTTGAACCCAGAAGGTTCATCTTCTCCATGAGGCTCTCCCGGGCCTTGAGGAGAATATCGGTGACCTCGGCTTCATGAGCTTCCCGGTCGAGTGTGGGCGTGGCCGGTTCAGCCAGCGAGAGAAGGTGGACGAACCGCCCCTCATTGTCGGTGATGTAGGTGGCAAAGCGCCGGATGCCCTTGCGGTTGCCGTCGAAATCCCAGTCGACAACCTTGGGCTGCGCGCCAGCGATGATCTCGCGCGCCTGTTGTTCGGAGAGCAGTTCCATATGCACGCCGGTGGTCGAAAAGTTTAGGCTGTCGAACAGGACCTGGAGTTGCTCTTGCGTCAGACGCGCCAAGTAAAGGCGCGAAAGCACGTCGAGCTCCATCAGACCGCGCCGGAAGCCAGGCTGCGCGCGTAGGGAAAAGCTGCGATTGCTCGCTGCGGTTGAGCTCTGCCACAGCAAGTCGTTGCCGGCATTGACGATGACTTCGGCCACCAGTCCGTGCTCGCGACCGATATCGGTGATCAGCCGGTTGAGAAAACGCTGATAGGCCTCGCTCATGCGCACATTACGCTCGAAGCGAAAGTTACCGATGACCTGATTGTCGTTGGTCCTGAGGACGTATCCCCACGCCGACAGGACACGCACGATACGATTGAGGGTCGCGGGCGAGATATCGCAGTCGCGGGCCATGTCGGTCTGCCTCACGGGTGCCTGCTTTGCACCGTTGAGGTACTCAAGCACCTTGAGCATGCGATCATTGGGATTCATATCGAGCCTTCTTTCCAACTATGAAATGATAAACAATCATTATTGGAATAAATCCTCAGTTCCGACGTGCCAATACGTCACTCGACCGCCTCCGCAGCACGATGGGCGTAGGGGCTTAACCCCAGGCGTTCCCATTGATCGATCGGCGCCCCCTCCTCTTCCATGAGCTGTGCCAGGACACCCAGCATTGCGTCGCGCCGGTCCGGCTCAGTATTCCAGAGGTTGATACGCTGTCCGGGATCATTGTGCCTGTTGAAAAGGAAGTTCTCGTAGGTCCGTGGATCGATCGATGCCGGAATCTGCCACATGGGATACGGCACGCTCGGATCGAAGTGACTTTGGGCCGTGGGGACTTGGGGCAATTGCCCCACGCGGCCGTCCAGGGGATTGTCGACGATCAGAGGCCGGGCAATGAAGGTGCTGTAGGCGTGAAGAGGAGTGTCCGCTTCGGGTGACTTGAAGAGGGTCCAGTCCCCGTCGGTCACGCAGATTCCCTGGCCGAATGTGCCGTAAATCAGCGCATCGTGGACGGGTCCTTGATTGCGCACCAGCGGCATGAGACTGCGGCTGTGGCGTCCTGGCGACGTCCCGGGCCCTTCGGCGGCGTCCAGGATGGTTGCGAAGAGGTCAACGGTCTGTGACAGGCCACTCTCCCGCCTACCCTCGCCGGGATAGGATGGGTGCCATAGCACGAGAGGAACATTGGCATGGCTGTCCCAGTGCGGGTACTGTTTGCCGAACGTACCGCGCTCGCCAAGGTCGTGACCGTGATCAGTCGTCAGTATGATGACCGTGTCGTCCCAGAGATCGAGCGCCTCCAGGCGATCGAGGAAATGCCCGAGCCAGCGATCGACCATGGTCACCTTGGCATCGTACTGAGAGCGCAGGAACTCGAGCTCCTCGTCAGAGGTTTGCTCCATGAACTGCTCGAGAGCCTGGTATTTCTGGTATGGAGGCCAGACGTTGAACCGGTCACGGGCGGTAGCGTCATCGGTATACATGGATGCGTAGGGCTGAGGCACGTCGAAGGGTTCGTGCACGTCGAAATTCTCGACATGCAGCCAAAACGGCTCTTTGCCGGCGTTCACATCCAGCCAGTCGGACGCGCCCTTGAATACCTTGGCTGGGAAGTAGTCTTCCTCTCCCTCGAAGTCGCGGACATTTGCCCAGTACTGGCGAACGTGTCCGGCGTCGCGAAACTCACTCATCTTGTCGACCCAGGCCGGCGCCGGACCATCTATGTCCGCGAGTTTCCAGTGATCCATTTCGTGTCCGCGCACGAACTCGGCAGAATCGAAGTGCTCGATATAGCCGTTCGCCTCTTCTTCCCAGTAGTGATAGTGATCGGTGACGATTCCGGTGCGATATCCGGCTTGCGACATGATCTGAGGCAAGCGCGGATCGAACACTTCAAGAGGCCCCCAGGGGCGCCACAGGAAGTCCTTGCGCCCAGCCATGAATTCGCGCCGCGCCGGCATGCATGGAAGGCTCCCGACGAAGTGATTGTCGAACACCGTCCCACGGGCTGCCAGCCGGGCGATATTTGGGGTGCGCACGCGCGTTTCCGGGTTGTAGATCGACAAGGCATCGCGATTGAGACTGTCGACAAGGATGGTGACGATATTCATCAGGCCGTCTCCAGGCGCGTCGCGCGTGCGGTGTGATCAAGGCGCGTTTCCGTTCGCGGATCGAAGAAGTGCAAAGCACTGGGATCGAAATCGAGACTGACGGCGCTGCCGGGTGTCGCCGAGATGCGTTGGGTGCCTGACGTCTGGATGGAGCCGCCTGCAATGGTGCAGCTGGTCATTGTCTCGTTGCCCATCGGCTCGACGAGTTCCAGCGTCGCGCCGACATACCCTCCCGATCCCTCGGCGATATCAATATGCTCCGGACGGAGGCCGATGAGGATCTCACCATCTGCGACCTCGCCATCCATTTCGAGTTCAAGACCGCCGTCGAAGAGCTGCAGTCGGCCGCCGCGAATGTGGCCTTGCAGGATATTCATAGTCGGGGTGCCGATGAACTGGGCGACGAAGACGCTTTCGGGGCGATCATAGAGCTCGAGGGGACGCCCGATCTGATCAACGCGTCCCTCGCGCATGACCACGATGCGGTCAGCCATAGTCATGGCCTCGACCTGGTCATGGGTGACATAGACCGAGGTCGTCTTGAGGCTTTGCTGCAGCTTGATCACTTCGCCACGCATGGCGACCCGCAGCTTGGCGTCGAGATTGGAGAGGGGTTCGTCGAAAAGGAATACCTTGGGATCGCGTACGTTGGCGCGCCCCATGGCAACGCGCTGGCGTTGGCCACCGGAGAGTTCCTTGGGGCGACGCTCCATGTATTCGGCCAGTCCGAGGATGGAGGCCGCCTCGTCCACGGCCGCATCGACCTGAGCGGAGGACATGTTCTTGAGCTTGAGCGCAAAGGACATGTTCTCGCGTACGCTCATATGGGGATAGAGCGCATAGGACTGGAAGACCATGGCGATGTCGCGGTCCTTGGGCATGCGCTCGGAGACGTCCTCGTCGCCAATCAGGATCGCCCCCTCGGTTAGCTCCTCGAGCCCCGCAATCATGCGCAGCAGCGTTGACTTCCCGCATCCAGACGGCCCCACGAGGGCGACGAAGGAACCGTCTTCGATGTCGAGGTCGACACCATGGATGACCTCGTGGCGACCGTAGGACTTACGCACATCCCTCAGACTGACTGTTGCCATCACTTCCCTCCTTGACGTTCTGCTGTCTAATAATCACATTTGGAATTGTCAATATCATATTTGATAGATCGCATACTAGGAGGCAACGCCAATCAGCGCCAGCTTCGTGCGTAGTCGTGTGATTTGGCGCGGAAGGACTGGGAGGGTTCCGCCGGCATCCTTTCGGCGATGCGACGCCGGGCGCTAAGCATGTCCGTGCCCGCGGCTATGCCTTAACCGTAGAGGTGCTCCCACTGCCAGAATTGCCGCAATTATCGAAGTCGGGCGCCACACCCGTCCCGCCAAAACACCGGCGGCTATGATCAATTTGCAGAAAACTCTGGACACATCCGACACAGCCGCGTTTGGCGCATCCTATGCCGGCCAGACGGCTGCCGGCCGTCAGGAACATGCGGTGAGGGTCGACCTCTCGGTGTCCTTCTGAGAAGCTGCAATGAACTCGGGCTAACTACGCGTAGAGGCGCCACTCCGTGCCGGCGGCACAGCTGGTGCCGCGGACATATTGTGCTCGACGGCCACACCTATGCGATTGGCCCTGCATTGCGCTTTCGTAGCCATCTGGGATACGAGGCCTTAAGCGGCGCTGGGTGTGCGCCGGACGGGCGTCAGATCTACTCGTTGACCGTGACGTCGAGAGCGCTGACCAGCGTTTTCAACGTCTTTGCGGAACCGGTCTTCAGGCCGGCCTTGATGTCGTGAATCTGCACGCGATGGACGTTGGACCGGCAGGCCAGTTCCGATTCGGACAGTGCGCGCCACTCACGGATGACCTTTACCTGATTTTCGCAGTTGATCAGGCGAGCGAAAACCTCGTGGGGCATGCGCTCTTCGCGATGGGACTTGTATGGTCGTAGGTCTCGATATCGGCCAGGTCGTCAGCTGCACCTCGAAGGGCTTCGTACTCCTCGCGCCGGATGGTGATCATGCCTGTCATCGTTTTGTCAGGCCTTAATCTTCGGTCTGCTTTAGGCCGTCGGTTGGGGAGCTTTGCACCCTACTCGTGCACATTACCCTGTGGCCCGATCCTGCTGCGTTGCGCGCCTTCGCGAGGTAGATGGAAGGCGCCTACCAAGGCCAACACCGTCAAAGTTGCTACCGCTCGGGCGGCGTCCAATCACTCTCGACCGAGGCACGCCGGCTAAGCCGCAGAGCCAACCCGATGGCTACGCCCACTCCGAGCGCAACTGCAAGGTCCACCACCACGGTGAGCACGAGGGTGAGCAGCAGCAGGACCTTGTCACTGGTCCGCGTCTTTGCGTAAGCGCGCCATTTATGTGGCTCGCTCATGTTCCAGGCCGTGATCATCAAGAGTGCGGCGAGGGCGGGCATGGCCAGATAGCCAGCAAGCGGCGCTGCAAGCAGCATAACAAGCAGGATCGTCAGGGCATGGACAATTCCGGCGACCGGTGTCTTTCCGCCGGCCCGGACATTGGTAGCCGTGCGAGCAATGGCTCCGGTGGCAGGGAGCCCCCCGAACAATGCCGATCCAACGTTCGCCGCACCCTGCGCCAGAAGCTCGGCGTTGGGACGATGTTGCCCTTCGATCATACGGTCGGCCACCATGGCGGAGAGCAGCGACTCCACCCCCGCAAGAAACGCGATGACGAGCGCTGAAGGAATAAGTTCGACCACACGTGCAAAGGACAGATCGGGCAAGGCT